>DATADI010000647.1:0-2625 GCA_036258615.1 Thermomonospora sp.
CGACCACCAGGCCGGGGTCGGCGGCGGGCCGGGCGCGGAACCGGGCGGCGGCGACGCCGAGCCGTTCGCCGGGCCGTTCGCCGGGCCGGGCCGCGGGCTCCAGCCCGGCCCCGTCCACCAGCACCGCCAGGCGGCTGAGGACGCGCCGGTCGGCGTGGAAGAAGCCGTAGGGCGGTGGCCCGTCGAGGGCGCCGTCCCACGGGGAGACCACGAAGGCGGGCGCGGACACGCTGACGATGGACTCGCCGACGAGGCGCTCGGCGGCGGCGCGTTCCTTCATGGGCTCCCCCCGCGGTTGTTCCGGCGACGAGCGGGGCGGCCCCCGGCGGACACGGCCCCGCGTGACGGCGGCGCCGGTGGACCCCGGCGTCCGTTCAGGCTGCGACGCTAGTGGGTACGGCCGCCGTTACGCGGGCGTATCGGCATCACTGTGGGCAAGAGTTCCCTCACCGGGCGGGATCAGTCAGCGGCCGGTCCCGCACCAGCCCGATGTAGTGCCGCTCGTAGGCGGACGCCATGGTCGCCACGTCGAAACGGTCGCGGACGCGCCGCCGGCAGGCGTGCGGGGAGATGCGGTCCACCGCGCGCAGGGCGTCCGGCAGGTCGGCCTCGGTGTCGCAGACCAGGCCGGTGACGCCGGGCTCGACGACCTCGGTGACCGCCGCGCGGCGCAGCGCCACCACCGGCGTGCCGCAGGCCATCGCCTCGATGAGCACGATGCCGAACGGCTCCTCCCACTGGATGGGGAACAGCAGGCAGCGCGCCCCGGCGAGCAGTTCGGCCTTGGTGGCGGTGTCGGGCTCGCCGAGGTACTCGGCGTCGGGGCCGAGCAGCGGGCGGACCCGCTGCTCGAAGTACTCGGTCTCCTCCGGGCGGGAGCAGCGCCCGGCGATCCGGATCGGCAGACCCGCCGCGCGGGCCGCGGTGATGGCGACGTGGACGCCCTTGTCGGCGCACATCCGGCCGAGGAACGCCACGTAGTCGCCCTTGCGTTCGCGGTAGGGGAACCGGTCGGGATCCACGGCGTTGTGCGCCACGCCCGTCCACCGGATGCCCGGGGACACCCGCTGCTGGGCCTGGGAGACCGACACCAGGCCCGCCATGCGCCCGACGAACCGGTAGCAGCGGGCGGCCTCGCCGATCGGTGCGAGATGCGCGGTGACCAGCGTCGGGGCCTTGCGGACGGGCGCGGTGAGGGGCCCGACGAGGGTGTGGTCGTGGACCACGTCGGGCCCGAACTCCTCGATGTACTCGGCGGCGGCGACCGCGTGCGCGACCTCGATCTCGACCTGGCCGAGGTAGCGGTGCTGCGGCTCGGAGTAGGTCTGGCCGAACTCCGCGCCGGTGCCGTTGCGCCCGGCGGCGACCAGCATCACCTCGTGGCCGCGCCGCTGCAGGCCCTCGATGAGCTGGGCCACCACGGTCTCGGTGCCGCCGTAGCCGGGGGGTGGGATCTCGTACCACGGCGGCGCCACCATCGCGATCCGCATGGGCTCATCCGACCCTCGGCGGACCGGGCGGACGGGCCGTCGCCCGGCGGGTCACCGCGACCGTCGGCCGTCCCGGGATGGCTCGGGGCACCCGTCAACGGTAACAACCGGCGAACCGGGGTGAAAGCCCGGGTTCACGACGCGTTCTCGGTGAAGACCCGGCTGGCCAGGAAGTCGTCCGGGCGCAGCACGGTCAGCTCCGCGCGCCCGACGTCGCCGCCCTCGGCGACGAGCCGGCTGGCGTGCCGGAGCCGGGCGCGTTCGATGGCGTTGCGGACCGAGCGGGCGTTGGCGAACCGGGGCCGGGCGCGGCGGCGTTCCAGGTAGTCGCGGAACACCGGCTCGGTCTCGGGGGCCAGCGCGTAGCCCTCGCGGGTCACCATCAGGTGCCCGATGGCCTCCAGTTCCTCGGAGGTGTAGTCAGGGAAGTCGATGTGGTGGGCGATCCGGGAGCTCATGCCGGGGTTGGAGGCGAAGAAGGAGTCCATCCGGTCCTTGTAGCCCGCGAGCACCACGACGAGGTCGTCGCGCTGGTTCTCCATCACCTGGAGCAGGATCTCGATGGCCTCCTGCCCGTAGTCGCGCTCGTTCTCGGCCCGGTACAGGTAGTAGGCCTCGTCGATGAACAGCACCCCGCCCATCGCCCGCTTGAGGACCTCCTTGGTCTTGGGCGCGGTGTGGCCGACGTACTGGCCGACCAGGTCGTCGCGGGTGACCGAGACCAGGTGTCCCTTGCGGATGTAGCCGAGGCGGTGCAGCAGTTCGGCCAGGCGGACGGCGACCGTGGTCTTGCCGGTGCCGGGGCTGCCGGTGAAGCACATGTGCAGGTTGGGCCGTCCGGAGTCGATGCCGAAGCGGGCGCGGGCACGGTCCACCAGCAGCAGCGCGGCGATCTCACGGATGCGGGTCTTGACCGGCGCCAGCCCCACCAGCTCGGTGTCCAGCGCGTCGAGGACCTCGTCGACCTGCGACTCGGCCCGTTCCCTGGCCAGGTCGATCCGGGCGTCCGGCGCCAGCGGCGGCGGCTCCGGCGTGTCGGCGGGCTCGGCGGCGCCGTTGGCGCTCGGCCGGGCTCCGAATCCCATCCGTTGGGTCATGGTCGGTGTCTCCCCCAGGTGTCCCCCCGGGGGGGGGG
>DATADI010000648.1:0-17745 GCA_036258615.1 Thermomonospora sp.
CCCCCCCCCCGACGTGCTCGCACCGCAGCCTGGATGGAGGACGAGGCGGGTCATCGGATCGGCCTGGGCGATTCCCCCCGGTCAGTCCTCTGTGCGGATGCGGTGACTCCAGTCCACCGTTTCCGAGGCTGATTTCTCGGCGCCGTCCGCGATCCGCCGAAGCCGCGCCGCCGTGGGATGGGCGTCGGCGTGGGACGGCGTGGACGGCGGAGTCGCTTCGAGCGCTCCGGCCAGGAGGCGCAGATCCTCGCCTGTCAGGGCGTGGCCGTCGTCGGTTCTGAGTACGTACCGGACCCGGTCACCGGTCCGGGCGTCCCGCACGGACAACGCGTCAAACGCCTCGTCTCCCCCCGCGGTGATGTTGGTGCCGAGCCGGACGGTGCGGGTGGCGGTCAGGTCGCAGCTGTGCGTCCTGTCACGGCGTTGGACGGTCAGCACGGTCCCGTCCAGGTGGGCTTCCACGAGAACCTGGTCGCGCCATCGCGCGTAGGTGTAGGCGGCCATGCCCGCGAACAAGGGCCAGAACAGCGCGCCGGGATTCAGGCCGAACGTGCCGTACACGCTCGCTGCGAGGAGGACGGCCGAGAGGACGAGGAGCAGGACGTCGTTCCAGGTGGCACCACAGGTTTCGGCGACCGGGCCGGTGCCCTGGCCCAGCCGGCGCCCAGATCCCTTGGCCACGGCTTCATTCTGCCCCGGCTGACGCCGGTAGCCCAGTGCCGGGGCAGGGAGGTGGCGCGGGTGGTTCGCGGCGGGCTGTTGACGCAATCGATCGGTTGCCATAGTGTTGCAACTGAACGGTTGCTACTTGGGAGGGTGTCATGGGTTTTCCTGATCGCATCGAGCGGACCGTCGAGGTCGCCAAGCCGCCGGAGGCGGTGTGGGCGGCGCTCACCACGGCCGAGGGCCTGGCGGCCTGGTTCGGGAACGAGGCGACGATCGACCTGCGTCCGGGCGGGGCGGCCCGGATGAGTTGGAAGGAGGGCCACACCGCCGAGATGCGGGTGGAACGGGTGGAGGAGCCGACGGTGTTCGGGTTCACCTGGCCGATCTACGGCCTGCCCGAGGACGACCCCCGCCGCACCTACGTCGAGTTCACGCTCGAACCGGCCGGTAAGGGCACGCGGCTCACCGTGGTCGAGAGCGGCTTCGCCCAGCTGGCGGAGGACGCCTACCAGAAGGCGTTCGAGGGCAACACCCAGGGCTGGGCGAGCGAGCTCGGCGAGCTGGTCGAATACCTCGATGCCGCCTGACATCGAGGCGATCGCCGAACAGGTCTTCGTGGCCCTGGCCGACCCCACGCGGCGGGCCATCCTGGGCACGCTGGCCGCCGAGGGCCCGGCCACGGCCACGGAACTGGCCGCCCGCCTGCCGATCACGCGGCAGGCGATCGCCAAGCACCTGGCCCTGCTGTCCGAGGCGGGCCTGGTGACGGCCGAACCGGGGGAGCGGCGCCGGGTGCGCTACCGGCTGCGTTCCGCCCCGATGCAGGTGGCGCAGCAGTTCCTGGCGGCCCTGGCCCGCGACTGGGACGGACGGCTCGACGCCCTGTCGGACCACCTCAACCAGTAGGTCCCGACCGGTGCACGACCCGGCCCCGGGCCGCCCGGCCCGGGGCCGGGCGACGGGCAGGTGCGCGACCTGTCCCAGCCGTGTTCCCGCTGCGCGTTCTGTCAGGGCCCGCACGAGGGCGCGTCCACGGCTTCATGGGCCGGGACGCGCCCTCGGGTTCGGTGCGTGACTCCGCCGGTGCTCTGCTGGAGGTACGCCGCACGGCCGTGGCGAGCGGTTCCGCACCGGCGGACGTCCCATCGTGAAGGTGTCCCGCATCCAAGCCGGACGCTGATCTCTCCTCGGCAGCCGCCGAGGGTCCCCCTTGCACACGTGACCAGCCGCGCCGTGCGGTGTGCCGAGCATGCCCGCGGTGCGGCGCGTTCCTGGATCCTTCATGAAGGGGAACTGCCCCATGACCACCGCCACGACCCGCCCGCCTGGCTTCACCGGCAGGCAGCGGCTGATCCTGTTCGTCCTGCTCGGTGCCGGATTCATGCTGGCCGTCGACTTCTCGATCCTGAACGTCGCGCTGCCGGAGGTCGGCGCCGGGGTCGGCATGGGAGACGCCGGGCTGCCCTGGATCACCTCGGCCTACGCGCTGCCCGCCGCGGGCTTCACCCTGGTGTTCGGCCGGCTGGGGGACCTGTTCGGCCGCCGCAGGCTGTTCCTGGCCGGCATGATCGTGCTGGCCGGGGCCTCGCTGCTCGGCGGCTTCGCGACCGGTCCGGCCATGCTCCTCACCGCCCGGGCGCTGCAGGGCCTCGCCACCGCGATGGCGATCCCCACGGCGTTGTCGCTGCTCACCACCACCTTCCACGAAGGCGCGCTGCGCGACCGCGTCCTGGGCCTGAACGGCGCGCTGCTGTCCGGCGGCTTCACCGTGGGCGCGCTGGTCGGCGGCACCCTCGTCAGCCTGCTGAGCTGGCGCACCGCGTTCCTCATCAACGTCCCGGTCGCCGTCGCCATCCTCCTGGTCACCCCCGCCGTGATCCCCGAGAGCAGAATGCCCGACCGGGCCAGGCTCGACCTGCCCGGAGCGGTGACCGTGACCGGCGGGCTGCTCGCCGTGATCTACGCGGCCATCGAGCGGCACCTGGCGTCGGCCGTGGTGGGCGTGCTGCTGCTGACCGCGTTCTGGATCATCGAGCTGCGCTCACCCGCACCGCTGGCCCCGGTGCGCATCCTGCGGCGCCCCACCGTGAAGTGGGGCAACTACGCCGGGCTCGTGATCTTCACCATGGAGCCCGCCATGGTGTTCCTGACCACGCTCTACCTGCAGCGGACCCTGGGCCTGTCCCCGCTCGCCACCGGGCTGGTCTTCGGCGTCCCGGGCCTGGCGTCGGTGGCCGCCGGGGTCATCGCGGGACGGCTCATCGGGCGCTTCGGCAGCCGTGTCGTCCTGACCGTAGGACTGTCCGTGCAGGGCCTGGCGACCCTTCCGCTGGTCTTCCTCGGCCCCGGCCGGATGGCGCTCGCCGTCCTGGTCCCCGCCCTGTTCATCGGCTTCTTCGGGCACGTCACGAGCATCGTCGCCCACACCGTGACGGCGACCTCGGGCCTGCCGGACCACGAGCAGGGCCTGGCCACGGGCCTGACCTCGATGACCCAGCAGGTGGCCATCACCATCGGCATCCCGATCCTGAGCGCCGTCGCCGCGACCCGCGGCCCCGAACTGACCGGCATCCACGTCGCCCTGAGCGTGAACGTCGCGGTGACGCTCGCCAGCGTGGTCCTCATCTGGTTCGGCCTGCGTCCCCGCCCCGGGCACCCCGCGGACGCCGACGCCGAACCCTCGGCACCGGCCGGGAAAATGGAACGCTCTATTGCGGGGGTGGTCGCCCGGATCTCATCCTGACCAGTGCCGACGCGGGCCGTCCGATCGTCGAAAGGTGCGGTGCGATGAGCGTGGTGCGCTGGTGCGGGCGGCTCCGTCGCGGGTTCGGGCCGCCGGGAGATCCCGGGCGGGTGTCGTGGGCCCGCGCCGCCGCACTCGGCGTCCCCGCGGCCGGGGCCGTGGTGCTGCTGCTGGGCATGATCGGCTCGGGGGCGCTGGGCGCGTCGTTCACGGTGTCGGGGCGCAGCTTCAAGTTCTCGGCCGCCGACCTGGACGGGCGCGGCATCGAGCAGTACCCCGCCACCACCCGCACCGGGGACGGCGCGAGGCATCCCGTCGCGGTGACCCGGATCGGTGACGCCACGATCCGGGACCTGTGCCAGTCGATGCGTGTACGGCTGCCCGGCGGCTCGGCCACGCTGCGGATCACCGCCGGGCACGGCACCCCGGTGCGGGCGTCGGCGCTCGTCGTCGACGCCGAGCACCTGGCGGGCGACGTCGCCTTCACCGGGTTCGAGACCGGCCGGGACGCCGCGACCCTCGACCGCGTGCCGGGCGGCGCGGCGCCCGCCGGGATGTTCGGCCAGCAGGCGTCGAGGGTCAGGATCGAGGACCTGCGGCTGGTGGCCTGGTCGGCGACGTCGGGCACGTTCCGCCTGTCCGGGCTGCGCCTGGGCCTGCGCTGGGGCGACCATGAGTGCTTCTGACCCGGCGCCCGCGACCCTCGGGCGGCGGGCCGCCTTCCGCGCCTGGCGGCGGTCGCGGCCCTGGTGGGGGGCCTTACTGGTGATCGCCGGGGGTGCCGAGCTGGCGGTGGCGGCGGTCGTGCCGCTGGGCCTGGTCGCGCACCACGGCGTCGCCGGGGTCTCCGGCCAGGCGCTGGGGCTGCTGCTGGCCGCCGCCGGGGCGCTGGTGCTGGCCCGCCCCGCCCAGCACGCCTTCCTGGGCGTGACGGCCGTGGTGCTGGGGCTGGTCTCGCTGGTGACCTCCAACCTGGGCGGCTTCCTGGTGGGCGCGCTCGCGGCGATCACGGGCGGGGTGGTGTGCTTCGCCTGGACGAACCGCCCCGCCGCCCCAGCGACGAAGAGCCTGGCGGTCGGGCTCGCCGTGCTTCCCCTCGCCCCTCCAGGACCGGTGCCCGAGCCGCCGGTGAGCACCGTTCCCCAGGTGCTGGCGGCCCGCTCGATCACCGCGTACGGGGTCCGGCTCGACGGGGTCCACCCGATGCCCACCGCGACGGGCACGCGCCCCATGCTGCGCCTGCGCCTGGAGTCGGCCGAACTGCGACAGGTGCGGCACACCATCGCCGGCGGGCGTCCGCGCCTCGCCCAGCGGGCCCCGCTGATCCTGCTGGACCACGGCGTCACCTTCCACACCACGCGGCTGTCCGGGCTGCTGCTCGGAGGCGTGCCCCTGACGCTGTCGGCCGCGGCACCGCTCCCGGCGCTGCCGGTCCCGCTCCCGGTGCTCCACCTCACCAACGTGACCGGCGACCAGGTCCACCTGCGGGCGGGACGGGCCTGGGCACCCGGGCTGACCCTGCGCGCGCACGCCCGCTGACGACCACCCCCGTCGAGAGGCTGACGACCCATGACCCTGAACGACCCGCCGACGCTGACCCCGCTCGACGCGCTGTTCGTGGCGCAGCAGAGGCGGCTGGGCGCACCCACCACGTGCGGCGCGCTCGTACGCCTGGGCGGTGAGCCGCCGACCGTCGAGGAACTCGCCAAGGCCATGGCCGGGCGCTCGTTCCTGGAGCACCCGAGGATGCGTGCCGTCCTGGACACGCGTTCCGGGCGGGCGCGATGGCGGACGACCGGGCCCGTCGATCCCCTCGACCACATCTCCGTCATCCAGACCGGTCCCGGTGAGGAGGCCCTGCGCCGGGTGTTCGCCGACCTGCTGGCGCGGCGCATCGACGGCACCTGCCCGCCCTGGCGGATGGACCTCGTCACGGGCTACTCCACCGAGGAGTTCTCCCTGATCATCCGGTTCGACCACGCTCTCGGCGACGGCGTCTCGGCGGGACTGGTGCTGCTCGAACTCGCCACCGGCACCACGATCGCCTCGATGGACGCCCCGGTCCCGGTCCGCGGCTCCCTGCGAGGACTGGTGTCGGCGCTGTGGAGCTTCCGCGTGCCCGGCCCGTCGCTGCCGATCAACCGCCGCATCGGGCCGGGCCGCCATGTGGCGTGGGCGCGCGTGCCCCGGGAGGTCGCCGAGGCGGCCCGCGACGTCCCCACCCCTCTCGGCCGTCCCACCCTCAACGACGTCTACCTCGCGGCGGTCGCCGGGGCGCTGCGCCGCGTGCTGACCTGCTCGGGCGGCGGCCGACGGCCGCCCCGGCGCGCCTTCGGCCTCGTCCCGGTCGACCTCCGCGCGCCCGGCAGGGAACTGTCGCTCGGCAACTGCCTGTCGGTGATGAGGGTGCCGCTCCCGCTCCGCGAGCCCGACCCGGCGGCCCGCATGGCGGCGGTACGGGCGGCCGTGGCGGCGGCACAGCGCCGAGGCCACGCCCCCGCCCTCGCGCTGCTGGCCCGTGGCGCGGGCCTGGCGGGGCTCACCGGTTCCGCGCTGCTGGTCCGGCTCCTCTACCACCCGCGCCTGGTCAACCTGATCTGCTCGAACATCCCGATCCCCGACGGGCGGCACACCTTCCTCGGCAGGCCGGTGCTGGACGTGTGCGCCACGACGATCCTGCCCGGCCGCCACGGCCTGTCCCTGGGCCTCCACGGGTACGCGGACATGGTGACGGTGACGATCGTCGCCGACGCCGCGATGGCGGACACCGCCGACCTGCTCGCCCGGGAGCTGGAGAACGAGTTCTACGCCCTGGCCGGTCCGCCCGCCTGAGTGCGCCTCAGGAAGTCCTGGGTGAACCGTCGCGAGGCGAACGGGTAGTCCGGGAATCGGGTCACGACGGCTCCCGCGGGGCACGGATCGGTCACCAGCGCAGGACGACCAGGCCGACGCTGACCCCGCTGGCCACCCCCACCAGGGCCACCAGGTCGCCGCGCCGGACCCGGCCGGTGCCGGTGAGCCGCGCCAGCTGCAGCGGGAGCGTCGCGGCGGCGACGTTGCCGTGGTCGGCGATCGTGACGACCACCTTGTCGCGGGGGATCCCGAAGTGGTCGCACGTCGCCCACAGCGCGGGCAGCGCCGCCTGGTGGACGCACACGGCGGCGAGGTCGTCCCAGGTCAGGCCATGGTCCGCCAGGACGGTCCGCAGCGTGTCGCCGGGGATGCCGCCGACACCCTCGGCCAGGGCGACGCCGTCGACGACGAACCCGCCGGTGCGCGTCCCGCCGGAGCCGTAGGCCAGCGGCACGGTCGCGGCCCGCCACGCCGCCGAGCGGGCGACGAACCGCCGGACCAGCACTCCGGGTTCGGCGTCGGCCTCCAGCAGCAGCGCGGCACCTGCGTCGGACAGGGTGAAGGCCGCCGCGTGGTCGACGTACTCCTGGTGGCCGCCGATGGTCCACGGCATGACCTTCGTGCACGTCTCGCCGCACGCGACGAGGACCGTGCGGTACGCGCCGGAGGCGATGAACGCGTCGGCGATCTCGATGGCGTTGCAGACGCCGTTGCAGGCGTTGCGGACATCGATCACCGGGCAGTCCAGGCCCAGCTTGGCGGCCACCACATGACCGGTGGCCGGTTCCAGGACGTCCAGGCACACCCCCGCGTACAGCAGCAGGTCCACCCGCCCCGGGTCGGCGCCGGACCGGGCCCACAGCTTGCGGGCGGCGGCGACGGCCAGGTCGGAGGGCAGTTCGGTGGGCGGGGCGAGGTGCCGCCGCCGCACGCCGCTGAACCGGGTGACCAGGCCCCGGGGGACCGTGAGGCCGGGGTTGTGCTCGGCGAGGCGGTCCTCGAGTTCGGCGGTGGTGAGGGTGTGGTCGGGCAGGTGGACGGCGACGGCGGTCAGCCGGGCGTGCGGTGTGCTCATGAGCGCCGCCCCCCGGCCGTCGTGGCGGCGGTGTCCTCCGGGGCGCGCGGCGACGGCACGCCGGGGGAGGGAGGACGGGCCAGCCCCAGATGCAGCAGGATCGTGTGCGCGAGGCCGTCGATGGTGCCGCCGCTGTTGAGCAGTTCCATGGGGGAGATGTCCAGGTCGAACCGGGCGCTGAGGGAGCTGATCAGTTCGGCGGCCATCAGCGAGTCCAGGCCGTAGTCGTCCAGGCGGCGGTGGTGGTCGAGACGGCCGGCGTCCATCTGCATCACCGCGGCGACCTCCGTGGCCAGGTGCTCGGCGACGGTGGCCAGGGCCTGCTCCGGGGGCATCGCGGCCAGCACGGAACGCAGCTCCTCCGCGCCGTGGCCCGCGTCGTCCCCGGCCGGGACCAGGGCGGCGAACCTGGGGGCCCGCGCGGTGCGGAACAGGCGGCCGACGCGCCGCCAGTCCATCCGGGCGACGGCGGCGACGTCGGCGCGGACCCCCGCCAGCGCGTCCAGCGCCGTGAGCGCCTCCGCGGAGGTGATGGCCGTGCCGCCGAGCGCGGCCAGGGCGTCGGCCAGGTCGTGGCGGGCGACGTACCCGACGTCCCCGATCGGCCCCCACGCCAGGGCGAGCCCTGGGTGGCCGCCGCGACGCCGCTGCCGGACCAGCGCCTCCAGGAACAGGTTGGCGGCCACGTAGGGCGCCTGGCGGATGTTGCCGAGCGCGGCGGTGAAGGAGGAGTAGACGCAGAACAGGTCCAGGTCCCTCTCGCGGGTCAGGGCGTCCAGCACCAGCCCGCCCGCCAGTTTGGGGGTCAGGACGGCGGCCAGCCGCTCGTCGGTGAGGTCGGCGAGGGCGTCGTCGTCCAGGTGCATCGCGGCGTGCACCACGCCCCGCAGCCGGTGCCCCTCACCGTCGAGGTCGGCGATGAGGCGCGCCATCGCCTCCCGGTCGGTGCAGTCGGCGGCGTGCGCGGTGGCGTGCACGCCACGGGCCGCCAGCTCGGCCAGCAGCGCGGACGCCTCCGGGTGACGGCCGCCGCGCCGGGAGACCAGCGCCAGGCGGCGGGCGCCCCGGTCGGCCAGGTGCCGGGCGGTGGCCGCGCCCAGGCCGCTGAGCCCCCCGGTGACCAGGTACGCGCCGCCGGGATCGGGGTCCGGCGGGACCGGCCGCCGCTCCACCGGCACCGGGTCGTCGGCGGGGTCGAAGGCCACGACGACCTTGCCGATGTGCCGCGAGTGCCGCATCAGCTCGAACGCCTCGCTCACGCGGGCGGCGGGCAGCACGCTGTGCGGCAGCGGCGGGTACCGCCCGTCCCGCACCCGTTCGGTGACGTCGGACAGCAGGTCCGCGCCCACGGCGGGGTCGGCCAGCAGCGCGTCCAGGTCCACGGCCGCGAAGGTGACGTTGGCGGCGAAGCGGCCCAGGGGCAGCGCGTTGTCCTCGAAGATGTCGCGCTTGCCGATCTCCAGGAACCGGCCGCCGGGCGCCAGCAGCTCGAACCCGCGCGTCAGCGCCGGTCCCGCGAGGGAGTTGACCACCACGTCCACGCCCCGGCCCCCGGTGACCCGCAGGACCTCGGGCACGAAGTCCAGGGTCCGGGAGTTGAACACGTGGGCCGCGCCCAGGGCCCGCAGCAGGTCCCGTTTGGGTTCCGTGCCCGCCGTCGCGATGACTTGCGCCCCGCACAGCCGCGCGTACCGCAGGGCGGCGAGCCCCACACCGCCCGCCCCGCCGTGCACCAGCACCGTCTCCGACGGCCGCAGCCGCGCCACGGTGTGCAGGCATTGGTGCACGGTGGCGTACGCGACCGGCAGGGTGGCGGCCTCGGTGAAGTCCATGCCGTCGGGGATCGGCGTGGTGGCGCGGGCCAGAGTGGTCAGGTGGGAGGCCAGCGCCCCGGACGCCAGGCCCGCGACGCGGTCCCCGACACGCGGGCCGTCCACGTCCGCGCCGACGGCGGTGACGACCCCGGCGAACTCGAATCCCACGCCGTGCCCGGTGACGCCGTTCTCGAAGGCCGCCGGGGGCAGCAACCCGGTGACCTGCACGATGTCGCGGTAGTTGAGCCCCACCGCGCGGACGGCCACGGTGACCGTCCCGGGCGGCGGCGGACCCTGCGGGTCGGTCTCCTCCCACGACAGCCGGTACGACAACCCGACGTCGCGGACCCGCAGCCGGTACGCCTCGCCCGGCGCGGCCGGCCGGACAGGGGCGGCACGTTCGACCTCGCGGGGGGCGAACCGGCCGCCCACGGTGAGCACCACCTCGTCCTCGGCGTCGTCGGCGGGGGCGGTGAGCTCCTGGGCGAGCCGCCGCGCGTCGGCGAGCACCGGGGGATCGGTGTCGAGCCCCACCGCCTCGGCGGGACGGCCGGGCGTGCGTTCCAGGCTGACGCGCCGTACGTCGATGTCGGTGTGCTCGTTGGCCAGGGTCCGCGCCAGGCCCCAGGCCGCGGCGTCGAGGGGCGTCAGGGGCCGTTCGGGTGCGGGCAGCGCCCCGCTGGGACGCGTCACCACGACCAGCGAACGCCGTACCGTCGCCGGAAGCGCGCCGAACGCCTCCACGATCGCGCGGAGCGTCGCCGCGCGGCGGACCGTCACCTCCACGCCGGACCCGCCGGGCGCGCCGAGCAGGAGCGTCAGCGTCACCTCCTCCCCGTCGCCCAGGCCGTCGAGCGCCGGTGCCCACGCGACCCGGTCGGCGGGGGCGATCCTCACGGCACGCGCACCGGCCTCGGTGAGCAGGTCGCCGACGGCCTGCGCCAGCGGCATCTCCAGGTCGGCCTCGGCGAGGACGACGTGCACACCCCGCGCCGTCCGCTCCGCCCGCGGGGGCGGCGGCGCGAGGGTGGTGCGCACCGGCGACGTCCGGGCGAGGAACACCTCCTGGTCGTCGCCGACCTGCACGATCTGGCTGAATCCGCGCTCGCGGGCCAGCGACCGCCACCGTTCCCGGGTCGGCGGCACGTGGCCGGACGGGGTGGGCAGGCCGGGCAGCACCGGGCAGGGGTCGGGCGACGCGCACGCCAGCAGATGCCCCCCGGGCCCCAGCAACGCGGCCGTACAGCGCAGCACGGCGCGCAGGTCCCCGCAGCGCAGGACGTCCCCGGTGACGACCAGGTCGTAGCCACCGGCGAGGAACCCCTGCTCGACGGGGTCGGCCTCCAGGTCGAGGGTGCGGAAGTCGAGGAAGTCGTGGTCCGCGAGCCGCTGCCGGACGCTCGCGGGGACCTGCGCGGAAACGTCGGTGCAGGTGTAGCGGGTCCGGTCGGCAGGCAGCGCCGGCAGCAGCGCGGCGGTGAGGCCCCCGGTGCCCGCCCCGATCTCCAGGATCCGCAGCGGCCGGTCCTCCGGCCAGACGGCCACGATCTCCTCCAGCAGGGCACGGGCGACGCGGTGACGGAGCCGCGCGGCCGGGTCGAGGTCGTGGAGCTGCCGCAGCAGGTCCTCGGCGCCGCTCGCCCCGAGCATCTCGGCCGGGTCCCGTTCCCCGCGCAGGATCGCGGGCAGGCCGCGCACCAGATGCGCGCCCAGCGTCACCGCCGCGGCGCTGCGTGGAGCGTCGGCCAGGTACGCGTGCCACAGGTCCTCGGCGCGGGCCTCGGCGGGCCGCAGCCGCCACCGGCCGTCGCCCAGGCAGGTGGCCAGGTCGTGCCGTTCCAGCTCGGGCATCATCGCCTCCAGCCAGCGGTGCTGCTCCGAGACCGGGCGGGGCGCGAGCACGTCGGCGACGGTGAACGCCGCACCCTCGTCGGCGAGACGCTCCGCGATGGCCGCGTGGACGGCGTGCGCGGCGATCCGCCGGACGTGCTCGGTGCGCCGCTCACGGCCGTCGTCGTCCCAGGCGCGCCGGATCGCGCCGATCCGTTCGGCGGCGGCCCCGAACACCTGCGACGGGACGGGCAGCGGGCTCGGCTCGACCGGCAGGTCACGATGGGGGGCGGCGCGCATCACGGTCTGGTACGTGGCCACCGGGGCGTCGCCGTGCCCGCGCAGCCTCCGCAGCCGTACCCCGTCCAGCTCCACGGTCACCGTGCCGTCCGGGTCGGTGACGACGATGTCCCAGCATGCCTCCTCGGGGACTCGGCTGCGGTCACGGACGTGCACCCAGCCCTGCGGGGACGGCGTCCGCCACACCCGTACGGCGTCGAACCTCGCCGGAAGGTACGCCTGGCCCGTCGCCGTGCGGTCGGCCAGCAGCGGCGCCCCGGCCTGCAACGCCCCGTCCAGCAGCGCGGGATGGACCTGGTAGCCCTCCGGCGGGCCGGCGTGGTCGTAGGCGGCGAGGACCTCGGCGGCCCCCACGTGCAACTCCCGCAGGACCTGGAACGCCGGGCCGTATCCCAGGCCCGCCCGCTCGCAGTCCTCGTAGTGCCGCCGCCTGCCGATTCGCCGCCCGCACCGGCCGCGGACCTCCGGCACGTCCAGCGGCGCGGGGGCACGGCCGAGCAGGGCGCGGACCCGGCCGCGCGCGTGGCGGCGCGGCTGGTCCGCCGGGCCGTCGCCGCTGGCGATGTCCACGGTGCCGTCCCGCTCGGCGACGCTGGTCCGGACCTGGACGGTGTGCGCCCTGGCCCAGTCGAGGACCAGCGGGCGCGTCAGCTCCAGCCGGTCGACCTCCACCGGGACCCCCAGGGCGCGCCGCCCGGCCGCCAGCGCCATCTCCACGTAGCCGGTGGCGGGCCACACCACCGCCCCGGCCACCCGGTGGTCGGCCAGCCAGGGCGCCAGCCCCGGCTCGACCGGCCCCTGCCAGGCGGGTCCGGCGGCGGGCAGCCGTTCGCCGAGCAGCGGATGGTCCAGGCGGCCGTCCCCGCTGGAGCGGACCCAGGCGTGCGGGGAGCCCAGCCAGTGCCGTTCCCGCTGCCACGGGTAGGCGGGCAGGGACACCACGCGCCCCGGCCGGGGGAAGAACGCCGTCCAGTCGAGATCCGCGCCCGCCGCGACGAGGTCCGCGACCGCCTGGTCCATCGCGTCCGGGCCGCTCTCGCCGCGGCGCAGCGTCACCACCGTGGCCGCCGCGTCCTCGTCGCACAGCCGCCGCAGGTACGTGCGCAGCACCGGATGCGGGCCCACCTCCACCAGGACGTCGACGCCCTCGGCGAGCAGCCGGCGCACGGCCGGGGCGAACAGCACGGGCTCGCGCACGTTCCGCCACCAGTACGCGGCGTCCATGTCCGGGCCGGTCACCAGGTCGCCGGTGACGGCCGACACCAGCAGCGCGCCCGGGGCCGAGGGCCGCAGCCCGGCCAGCGCCCGGGTCAGCGGCGCGCGGATCGGGTCCATGGCGGAGCTGTGGAAGGCGTAGTCCAGGTCCAGCATCCGGAAGAAGACCCCGCCGGAGGCCAGATCCTCGCCGAGCCGGGCGAGCCGGTCGGCGGGGCCGGTGACGGTGACGTCCCGGTCGCTGTTGACCGCGGCCAGCTCCAGCCCGTCATGGCGGGCCAGAACCCGCCCGGCCTCGTCGGCCGGGAGGCCGACGGCGGCCATCCGGCCCGCCCCGGCCGTCGTCTGCTGCGCCCGGCTGCGTTCGGTGACCACGAGCGCCGCGTCCTCCAGGCTCAGCGCCCCGGCCGCCCACGCGGCGGCGATCTCGCCGACGCTGTGGCCCGTCGCCCCCGCCGCCGTGACCCCCCGGGCCCGCAGCATCTCGGTCAGGCCGACCTGCACGGCGAACAGCATCGGCTGCGCCACCTCGGTGTCGGCCAGCCGCCACCGCTGCGGCGGGGAGGCGATCGTCTCGGCCACCGACCAGCCCGCCAGCGGGGCCAGCGCGGCGTCCACCCGCAGCACCGCGTCACGGAACACCGCGTCCGCGGCCATCAGGTCCGCGCCCATCCCGGCCCACTGGGCGCCGTTGCCGCTGAACACCAGCCCGACCCGTCCGCCGCGCGCGGCCTGCCGCGCCACGGCCGCCTGCACCGCCGCCGACAGCCGCTCACCCGCCTGGGCGGCGTCACGGGCCGGCACCGCCAGGCGATGCGGATGCCTGCCGCGCCGCAGGCAGCTGGTGTAGGCGAGGTCGTAGAAGTCCTCCGCGGGGGTCTCCAGCAGCCGGTCGGCCATGCGCCCGGCGGCCTCGGCGAGGGCCTGGGGCGTGCGCGCCGACACCAGCACCGGCAACGCGCCGGTCACCTCCGGCCGCGAGGACGGACGCTCGGGCGCGGGGGCCACGATGACGTGCGCGTTCGCACCGCCGAATCCCGCCGAGCCGACGCCCACGTACCGGCCCGCGCCCAGGTCGATCGGGCGGGGGGAGGAGACCACCTCCAGCCCGAGGTCCGCGAAGTCGATGTCGGGGCTCGGCCGGTCGGCGTGCAGCGACGCCGGGACGCGCCCGTGCCGCAGCACCAGCAGCGCCTTGAGCAGCCCGGCCATGCCCGAGGCGGGCTCCAGGTGCCCGAGGTTGGACTTGACCGACCCGATCGGCAGCGGGCCCCGGGTGCGGTCCTTGCCGAGGACCCGGCCCAGCGCCCGGCACTCGGCCGGATCGCCGACGGGGGTGCCGGTCCCGTGCGCCTCCACGTACGCCACCTCGTCGGGATGCACCCCGGCCTCCCGGTACACCCGCCGCAGCAGCGCCTCCTGGGCGTCGGGGTTCGGCAGCGCCAGCCCGGTCGTGCGGCCGTCGCAGTTGGCGCCCCAGCCCACCAGCACCGCGTGGACCCGGTCGCCGTCGGCCAGCGCCTGCGCCAGCCGCTTGAGCACCAGCACCGCCCCGCCCTCGGCCCGCACGAACCCGTCCGCCTCCGCCGAGAACGCCGCGCAGCGTCCCTTCCGCGACAGCATCGACGCCTGCGAGAAGCCCACGTACGGGTAGGGGTTGATCAGCACGTTCACCCCGCCCGCCAGCGCCACCCGCCCGTCCCCGGCCTCGGTCAGCTCCCGGCACGCCCGTTCCAGGGCGATCAGCGAGGACGAGCACGCCGTGTCGATCGCCATGCTCGGCCCGCGCAGGTCGAACGCGTACGACAGCCGGTTCGCCGCGATCGACAGCGCCCCGCCCGACATCGAGTAGGCGTTCATCTCCGTCGGGGCGTGCGCCCGCAGCATGCCGTACGACATGTCGGACAGCCCGACGAACACGCCCGCGTCCGTACCGGCCAGCCGCGCCGGGTCGAGGCCCGCGTCGTCGAGCGCCTCGGCCGCCATCTCCAGCAGCAGCCGCTGCTGCGGGTCCATCTGCGCGGCCTCCTTCGGCGAGATCCCGAAGTAGCCCGCGTCGAACCGCGTCACGTCCTCCAGGAACCCGCCCGCCGCGGTGTAGCTGTGGCCGGTGCGCGGCATCGTCTCGTCCACGAACCGGGCGACGTCGAACCGGTCGGGGGGCATCCGGCCCACCAGGTCGCGGCCCGCCTCCAGCGCCTCCCACAGCCGCTCCAGGTCGCCGATCCCGCCCGGCAGGCGGCAGCCCACCCCGATGATCGCCACCGCCCGGTCCCCGAACCCGTCCGCGTTCGCCGCCATCCAGCCCGCCCTTCCCGCACGGTGACCCGGAGTACCCGAAAACCCCCCGAATGGTCACCGTAAGTAATCGGCTTGGTCTGCAACAGCGTCGATGAGGGACTGGTGGGGCTCAAGAGACGCCGGCGACGCGTTTCCGTCACCTCCCGGCGGGCGAGGTCTCACCCCGCCTCGGCGCGCCGCGTCCCGGGCGCAGGCGGGCCATGCGGCCGGTGAGCAGCCCGGCCGAGGACGCGCCGAGCAGGCCGAGCATGAGGTCCCCGACGGTGTCGCGGTAGAGGGTGACCGATTCGGGGGTGTCCAGGATGAAGACGCCGTACTCGAAGAACTCCCACACGATCGCGGTGACGGCGCCGATCCCCGCGCACGACAGCGCGATCGCCGAGGGCGGGTAGCCGCTCCAGCGGCGCAGCGCCAGGCCCGCGGCGGCGGCGAGCAGGAACCAGTTGCCGTAGTGGCACGCGTCGTCGAACCAGCTCACCCGGTCGTACAGGTCGGCGGCGTTGCCCGCGACGTCGATGACGAACGGCGCGGTCAGCAGCGCGTCGACGTCCCAGGGGTACGCGCCCCGCCGCCCGCGCAGCGCCCACATCGCCGCCACGGTCAGGACCGTCAGGGGATAGGCGACCGCGCGTACGCCCATGGCCTTGTCGGCGAAGCGGTCCCACTCCGGGAACAGCACGGCCAACAGCAGCAGGACGGCCAGCGCGGCCTTGAGCAGCAGGGCGAGGGTCCGCCACGGGTTGGTGAGCATGACGGCAGCCTGCCCTGCGGGAACCTCGGCGCGCATCCGTGCGGATACTCAGATCTTTCGCCCGTTTCCGCCCTGACCGATTCCTCCGGGGCCGGTGCCTGGTCTTGATGACCGATCCCCTGATCACACGAGATCCGGTCACACGAGATCCGGTCACACGAGACGAGGAACGCATGGCGATGAAGCTCAGCCTCTTCCTGCCCACCGGCGTGGGCCACGACTTCGCCGGATACAGCGACCCGGCCGAGGTCTTCGACCTCCTCACCGAACTGGCCCTGGCCGCCGACGAGAAGGGCTACACGTCGGTGTGGGCGGCCGACCACTTCGTGCCCGTCCCGCCGTCACCGGACTTCATGTTCGAGTGCTGGACGACGCTGACCGCGCTCGCCCGAGAGACACGGCGGGTGCGCCTCGGCCACCTGGTCACCGGCAACGGGTACCGCCACCCCGCCCTCCAGGCCAAGATGGCCTCCACCCTCGACGTGGTGTCGGGCGGGCGGCTCACGTTCGGCATCGGCGCCGGATGGTACGAGGAGGAGTACCGCTCCCACGGGTTCCCCTTCCCCGACGCGCCCGGACGGCTCCGGATGCTTCGGGAGTCCGCGCAGATCATCCGGTCGATGCTGACCCGGCCGCGCACCACCTTCGACGGCGAGTACTACCAGGTGCGGGAGGCGCTGAACGAGCCCAAGGGCCTCCAGCGGCCCCACGTGCCCATGATGGTCGCCGGAGCCGGTGAGAAGGTCACCCTGCGGATCGTCGCCGAGTACGCCGACGCCTGCAACGTGCAGGCCCCCCGGACGAACTGGTCCGCAAGTACGCCATCCTCAAGGAGCACTGCGCGGCGGTGGGCCGCGACTACGACGACATCACCCGCACCTCCACGGCGTACTGCATCATCGCCGACACCGACGAGGAGGCCCGCGCCGCGATCCCCCCGTGGGCGCCGACCGTGTTCCCCGGCGACCTCGGCTCGTACGGCCTGATCGGCACGTTCGACACCATCCGTGAGCGCCTGGTGGCCTACGAGGAGGCGGGGGTGCAGGAACTCGTCGTCAGCTTCCACGACGGGCTCGACCCCAACGTGGTCCGACGGTTCGCGTCCGAATTCCTCTACCCGCAGGCGTCCGGCGAGCACGCCTTCGTCAAGTGACCGCGATGACCACGCTGAAACTGGGCTACAAGGCGTCCGGTGAGCAGTTCGGGCCACGGGAGCTGCTCGACTACGCCGTCATGGCCGAAGAGCACGGCTTCGACTCCGTGTTCGTCTCCGACCACCTGCAACCCTGGCGGCACGACGACGGACACGCCCCGGCCGCGCTGCCGTGGCTGGGCGCGCTCGGCGCCCGTACCGAGCGGATCCTCTTCGGGACCTCGGTGCTCACGCCGACGTTCCGGTACCACCCGGCGGTGGTGGCGCAGGCGTTCGCGACGCTGGGCTGCCTGTTCCCCGGCCGGGTCGTGCTCGGGCTGGGCAGCGGCGAGGCGATGAACGAGGCGCCGCTGGGGCTGCGCTGGCCGGACGGCAGGGAACGGTTCGCCCGCCTCAGGGAGGCCGTCGCCCTGATCCGCGCCCTGTGGGCCGAGGACCGGGTCACCTTCGACGGCGACCACTACCGCACCCGCAACGCCACCGTCTACGACCGCCCCGACACGCCGGTGCCGATCTGGGTGGCGGCGTCCGGACCCGCGGCCACCCGGTTCGCCGGGCGCGTGGCCGACGGGTGGATCACCACGTCCGGCAAGGACCCCGCCCTGTACACCGGCACGCTGCTGCCCGCCGTCGCGGCGGGCGCCGAGGCCGCGGGCCGGCGGGCCGGGGACATCGCCCGGATGATCGAGGTGAAGGTGTCCTTCGACCCCGACCTCGGCGAGGCGCTCCGCGCGACCCGGTTCTGGGGTGCGCTGGGGCTGAGCCCGGAGCAGAAGTCCGGTGTCGAGGACCCCGTGGAGATGCAGCGGCTCGCCGACGCGCTGACCGTGGAGCAGACGGCCCGGCGGTTCATCGTGTCGGCGGACCCCGACGAGCACGTCGCACGCATCCGCCACTACGTGGACCTCGGGTTCGACCACCTGGTCTTCCACTCGCCCAGTGGTGAGCAGGACAGGTTCCTCAAGCTGTACGGGCAGGAGGTCCTTCCCCGCCTGCGGAACCTGTGACCGGACCGATTCCTTTCCGGGCCGTGGGGGGGGGGGG
>DATADI010000649.1:0-8163 GCA_036258615.1 Thermomonospora sp.
ACCCCCCCCCCCCCCCGGCTCCTCAAGAGTAGGGACGTGAAAGGGCGATGGACGAGGACATGCGGTGGGCCGGCGGGGTCGCGCTGATCCCGGCCGGGGACGGCTGGCTGGTGCACACGCCCGCCGAGGAGTTCCTGGCCGTCGAACCCGAGGACGGCGGCGACGGCGACCTGAACGCCGCCGAGCTGCGTCCGGTGTTCGAGGCCGAAGGGGCGCTCGCGGGCCCCGACCCGCGCCCCGCCGTCGCCGGGGTCGCCGGGGACGGCCCCCTCGCCGACGCGCTCGACAGGCTGCTCACCGAGACCGGCGTCCGGGTGCTCCGCGGCTCCGAGGACGACCTGACCGGCCGGGCGGAGGAGCTGGACGTGCTGGTGGCGTGTGCGGCGTGGCTGCCCGACCGGCGATGGACCGAGCTGGACGCCCGCTGCCTGGCCGCCGGGCTGCCCTGGCACCGGGGACACGCCGAGGGCCGCCGCTGGTACACCGGGCCGTTCCGGGTCGGCGCGGACGACGCCGGATACCTCGACACCAGGACCCGCCGCCTGGCCGCGAGCCCCTGGCCCGCCGAGCTGGCGGCGTACTGGCACTGGCTGGACGAGGGCGGCCGTCCGCAGCCCGACCCGGCCGCCGCGCTCGGCGCGACGATGGCCGCCGCGCTGATCGCGATCGACGTGCGGACCTGGCTGTGCAGCGGCGACCCGCCGGGCCGTGGCGCGCAGACCGGGATCGATCCGGTGACCGGGCAGGTCGTCCGCCATCCGGTACTGCCGATCCCGGGCGGGCTGATGCGCGAGACGCCCGAACCGCTCCGAGCGGCGCGGTGAACGGGCGGCGCATCGAGGCGGACGTCGCCGTCCGGGCCGGTGACGGCGCCCGGCTCGTCGGCGACCTGTTCCTGCCCAGCCGGACACCCGCACCCGTCGTGGTGATCCGCACCCCGTTCGGGGCCGCCGGGGTGTGGCCTGAGGCGGCGGCGCTGGCCGAGGCGGGCGTGGCCGTCTACGTCCAGGACCTGCGAGGACGGCACCGGTCCGAAGGGGACTTCGTGCTGGGTCGCGACGAGGGGCCGGACGGTGAGGCCACCGTGGAGTGGGCCGCCGGCCGGGGATGGTGCGACGGCCGGGTACTGCTCGCCGGGACCGGCTATGAGGCGTACGCGGCCTGGTGTGCCTCCGGTCATCCGGCCGTCCGCGCCGTGGCGTCCCGTCAGCCCTGGCCGGTGACCGGCACCCCGGCGCTCGACGACGAACTGTGGTGGCGGACGGAACTGGCGAGCGGTCCCGCTGTGCGGCCGGGGCTCTATGACCTGGCGCTCTCACTGGATCACATGTCGGCCTCCGATCCGGCGGGGCGCTGGCCGGTGCCGGTCGAGCCGTGGCCTCCGACGCCCAGTACCTGGAAGCTCCAGGCTCGCCGGGTGATCCGCGCGGTGCGGTCGGCCGGTGTCCCGACCCTGCACCTGGGGAGCTGGTTCTGCCGCTCGGCGGAGACCACCGTGCGGCACGCCCTGCTGGCCACCGACCCGACCGTGATCGTCGGTGGCTGGGCGTCCCCGCTGACCCATCGGCTGCAGCCCGAGTGCGCGATCGATGTGCCGGACGAGCCCGACGCCGCCGAGGTGACGCTGAGCTGGCTGGCCACCGTCGCCGACGGCGAGACCTGGGACGACCCCCACCGGTGCCTGGTCCTCGGGGCCGGATGGCATGACCGTGATCCCCTCCCGCCGCGCCGTCCGCACCATCGGGAGGTGCCGCTGACGGCCGACCGGACGGTCTTCCACCACGACCCCGGCGACCCGTTCCCCTCGCTGCCGCACTCGGCGGACCTGGCGGCCGTGGCCAAGCGCGAGGACGTCGTGCGGCTGACCGCCCAAGGCCCGCTGACCTGGCACGGCTCGGCGCGGCTCGCGGTGACCGTCCACGCCGGGCGACCGCTGGAGCTGGCGGCCACGCTCGTCCACGAACGGCCGGACGGGGTGCGCGTCCGGCTGGGCGACACCACCACCCCGATCACGGCGGGCCGGAGCCAGGCCGAGCTGCGGTTGCCGCCGGTCGCCGCGGACCTGCCCGCCACCGACCTGCTGCACGTCGAGCTGACCGCCGGGCGCGCACCCCGGTACCCCACCCCCGCCGAACCCGTCCGCGTGGAGATCGGATCCGGCCCGCTCCGGCTGCCGCGACCCGACGACGAGGAGCCGCGATGAACCCCGAAGCGCTGGTCGATCCGCGCACCGGCGTGATCACCGACATCGTGCACGCCGACCCCGAACCCTGGTGGCCCCGGGGCCTGGACGTGTGCGCCACGCACGTCGCCGACATCGCCTCGCTGCT
Source organism: Thermomonospora sp. (assembly GCA_036258615.1). Lineage (GTDB taxonomy): Bacteria > Actinomycetota > Actinomycetes > Streptosporangiales > Streptosporangiaceae > Thermomonospora. Next base: position 2,331 of record DATADI010000649.1, read on the forward strand.
GCCCTGGCCCGCCGACCGGGTGTCCACCGGCACCGCGTTCGGCGACCCCGGGCAGGCCCGGATGAGCGCCATCGGCGAGGCCGTCGAACGGTACTGCGGCAACTTCGTGCCCGCCGGACTGCGCCGCGCCACCCACGCCGAGCTGGTCGCGGCGGGGGAGCGGGCGGTCGATCCGGCGGACCTGGCGCTGTACTCCGAGGCCCAGTACGCCGAGCCCGGCTGCCCGTTCACCCCGTTCACCGACGACCTGCCCGTGCTGTGGACCCGGGGTGTCACGCTGCCGTCGGAGGAGCCGGTGTGGGTGCCCGCCTCCCTGGTCTACGTCAACTACCACCAGCCGCCGAGGCTCGCCGAACCGGTCACCAACTTCGTCATGCTGGCCGGGATCGCCGCCGGGACCGGCCACCGGATGGCCCGCACCGCCGCCCTCGAGGAGATCATCGAGCGGGACGCCACCGTGATCTGGTGGGCGAACCGGCTGCCCGCCCGCCCGGTGCACGTCGACCATCCCCGGCTGGCCGCCGTCCTGCGACCCGCCCCCGAGCTGGGGCCGGGCTGGGCGCGGGCGGTCGGCGCGAGCGGGCCGTGCCGGTACCGCGTGGTCGCCCTGCCCACCGTGTTCGACGTCGCCGTCCTCGGTGTCCTGTTGGAGGATCCCGAGCACGAGCTGGCGGTGTTCGGGGTGGCGGCCCGCCCCGACCCGGCCGTCGCCGTCCGCAAGGCGCTGGCCGAGGCGGTCACCCTGCGCCGCTACGCGATGGGCCTGCTGGACCCCGACGGCGACATCTGGACGGCCGCCCGCGAAGGCACCATCCCGATCGAGTTCTTCCATCCGCACCGGGCCGACCGCCGCTACGCCGACTCCTACCGCACCGACTTCCGGGACGTGAGCGACCTGGCCTGCCACAGCCAGATCTGGCTCGACCCCCGGATGCGGCCCCACCTGGAGCCGATCAACGGCGACCATCCCCCGATCGGCCTGGACGACCTGCCGACCCTGACCGGAGACCCCTACGACCTGTATCTGGACCGCCTGTCGGCCGTGGGGCTGACGGCGCACGCGGTGGACGTGACCACTCCGGACGTCGCGGCCACCGGGTTCCGGGCGGCGCGCGTGGTCGTTCCCGGCGCCTACTCCAACGCCCCGGCCGCCTTCCCGTTCCTGGGCGGCAGCCGGTTGCGGACCGACCCGGTACGGCTCGGCCTGCGGCAGGCCCCGATCTCCGAGGACGAGATCAACCTCGTCCCGCTGCCGCACACGTGAGCACGGCGCTGCTGGACCCGCGCTGCGGCCTGGTGCGGTCGGTGGACCTCGGACGCAGTCACGGGCACCTGCACACGGCGACCGCCGAACTCTCCGGCACCGACGCCTTCGCGCTGCCGCTGGGCAACCCGGTGGTCGGCGGCACCTCGTGGAGGAGCCCCGCCGAGGCCACCCGCCGCGCACTCGGCGAAGCCGCCGAACGCTACGCGGGCCACCTGATACCACCGGATCGGCTGGTGCGCTCGACCTGGCGCGAGCTGGGCCCCACGGCGCTGGACCCCGAGACGCTGGCCCTGTACGCGCCCTTCCAGTACGAGCGGCCGGGCTTCCCGTTCGCCGGGCTCGGCCGTGACACGCCCACGTCATGGGTCACCGGGCACACCGCCGCCGGTACCGAGTGCCGCGTACCGGCGTCGCTGGTGTGGCTGGCACCTGGGGAGCACGCCGAGGTCGGAGGGCGTCCGGTGCACCTTCCCGTGGCGGCGGGCATCGCGGCGGGCCCCACGCTCGCGGCGGCACGGTCGGCCGCGCTGGCGGAGGTCGTCGAACGCCATGCGCTGGCCACCGCCTGGCACGCCCGCCGCGCCTTCCCCCCGCTGCCGCCGCAGCCGTTGCCGGTGCCCGACGGGGTCGGCCTGCGCTGGTTCCAGGTGCCGAACCTGGTGGGTGCGCCGGTCGTGCTGTGCGCCGCGCAGGCCGACGACGACCGGCTGGGCGTGGGCTGCGCCCTCGTCCCGGACGCCGCCGACCCCGTGGCCGAGGCCGGGGCCAAGGCGGCGGCCGAAGCGCTGGTCTCGCTCGACAGCCTGGACGCCGTGATCGGCGGGATGCCCGAATGGTCCGCCGTGCTCAAGCCGCACCGCCAGGACCGGCGGTATGGCGACTCCTACCGGGCCGACCTCTCCGACGCCACGGACCTGGTCTGCACCCTGCAACTGCTGGCCGACCCCCGTGTCTCCAGGGCGGTCGCCGCCCGGCTCGACCACGGCGCACCCGCAGGCCGGTGGCGGCCTAACCCGATCGACCTGGACGCGGCCCTCGTCGCCTTGGGCCTGGTCGCCGTCACCGTTGACATCACCCCGCCGGATCTGGCGTCGCTCGGCTGGGCGGTGGCCCGGGTCGTCGTTCCGGGCCTGCGTTCCACCGGTCCCGCGGCCTTCCCCTTCCTGGGCGACGGAGCCGAGCCGCTGCCCTCCGACCCCGAACGGTTGCCGATGCCCCATGTCTGAGCCACCGCCCTGGATCGCCGACCGGCCGGGCCCCAAGGCCCTGCGGTCCGGTACGCACCGCGCCGTGACCCTGGACGACACCTGGTCACGGATCCGGTCGCTGCTGCCCGGCTTCGGTGTCACCCGTGTCGCCGACATCACCGGGCTGGACACGATCGGCATCCCGGTCGCCACCGCGTACCGGCCCAACTCCCGCAGCCTGGCCGTCAGCCAGGGCAAGGGGACGACCTGGGCGGCCAGCCGCGTGTCGGCGGCGATGGAGGCGATCGAGCACGCCCACGGCGAGCGGATCGACCTGCCGGTGCGGCTGGCCCGGTACGCCGAGCTGCCCTCGGCCGTCGCCCCGTGGGACCTGGCGCGCACCCAGGCGCAGACGGTGGACGAGTACACGCCGCTGCTGTGGCTGGAGGCGCGGCGCCTGGCCGACGGCGACCCGGTGGCGGTGCCGTACGAGGCGGTCAGCATCGACTTCACCCTGCCGTGGGGGCTCACCACCGCCGGGCTGTGCCGTGACAGCAACGGCCTCGCCGGGGGCAACACCGCGCTGGAAGCCGTGGTCCACGCCCTGTGCGAGGTCATCGAACGTGACGCGCTCGCCCTGTGGGAGCTGCGCGACCCCGACGACCAGGCCGCCACCAGGATCGACCCGTGCACGCTGGACGACCCCGAGGTCGATCGGCTGCTGGACCGGTTCGAGGCGGCCGGGGTGGAGGCGGCGCTGTTCGACATCACCTCCGACGTGGGGGTGCCCGCGATGCTGTGCCAGATCGTGGAGGCCGATCCCGATCCCTTCCGGCCGCTGCCGCCCGCCGCCGGGATGGGCTGCCATCCCCATCCGGCGCTCGCCGCGTCCCGGGCGCTGACCGAGGCCGCGCAGAGCAGGCTGATCGCCATCTCCGGCGCCCGCGACGACGTGACCCGCGAGACCTACGACGCCGACGAGGACCTCGCCGCGAGCCTCGCCCTGCGCGACCTGGTGCGCTCCGGTGCCACCCACGCCCGCCCGTACGAGGGCGACGCCGCGGACCACGGCACCCTCGGGGACGACCTGGACTGGTTGCTGGACCGCCTGACCGCGGCGGGCTTCCACGACATGGCGGTGGCGGACCTGACCAGGCCCGATGTGGGCCTGCCGGTCGTCAAGGTCCTCGTCCCGGGGCTGGAGAGCGCGGCGGCCCTCAACGGCGCCGCCGTGCTGCCGGGTCCCCGCGCGAGCCGGCTGCTGGGGACGGCCGATGAGTGACCTCGTGGTCTTCGCCGGTCCGACCTGCCACGACGGCGAACCCGCGACGCGGCTCGCCGCGCTCGGCGCACGTGTGCTCCCACCGGTCGCCCAGGGAGACGTCGCCCGTCTGGTCGCGCTTCCCGAGGACGAACGGCCCCGGGCCATCGGCATCATCGACGGCGTCTACGAGCGGGTGCCCGCCGTCTGGCACAAGGAGATCCTGTGGGCGCTCTCCGAGGGCATCGCCGTGGTCGGCGCGGCGAGCATGGGAGCCCTGCGCGCGGCGGAACTGGCACCGTTCGGCATGACCGGCGTCGGGCGCGTCTACGAGGCTGCCAGGGACGGCGTGCTCGTCGACGATGACGAGGTCGCCGTCGCCCACCTCGGCCCGGAGGACGGGCACCGCCCGGTCTCCGAGGCCATGGTCGACATCCGCGCCACCCTTGACGCCGCGACGGCCGAGGGCGTGATCGACGCGGCGACGAACCAGGCCGTCGTCGCCGCCGCCAAGCGCCTGCACTACAGCGAACGCCGCTGGCCCCTGCTGCTCCACCATGACCCCACGGAGAGGCTGCGCGCCTGGCTGCCCACCGGCCGGGTCGGCGTGAAGGCCGCCGACGCGGTCGCGCTGCTGAACCTGCTGCCGCACGTACCGCCACCGACGACCGCGTTCCACCTGGAGCAGACCGAGCAGTGGCGTTCCGCGCGCCCCGCCCCGGGCACCGGCGGCCTGGACCCGCGGACGCTGGACCGGCTGGTCGAGGGACTGCGCCGTGACGGCGTGTACGACGACCTGGAACGGGCCGCGACGCTGCGGCTGGTCGCCGTCCGGCACGCGGCGGCGCTCCGCCCGCACGGGACGGCGCTGGCGGAGTGGGTGGAACGGGTCCGGGCCCGGATCGGCGCGGCGGACCTGGCCGGGCTCGGCCCCCGGGCGCTGGCCGCGTTCGCCGCCGACCAGGCGTGCCTGGTCACGGCCTGCGCCCACGGCACCGCCGAGATCCACGCGGCCCTGCTCGACACCCTGCGGGTGCGCGGCGAGTACGCCCGGCGGGTCGCCGAGGCCCGCCGTCCCCCGGACCGTGCGCGGGCCGGGGGCGACGAGAAAGAGGACACCCCCTGATGAAGAAGATCGTCTCCATGGTCCCGGTCGCCGTGGTCGTCCTGCTGGCGGCGGCGTGCGGCGGCTCGGCGGGGACGGGCGCCGCCGACGCGTCCGCCGCGCCGGTCACCGTGACGAACTGCGGCACCGCCTACCGGTTCGCCGGGACGCCCGAGCGGGTCGTCACCTCCAGCACCGTGGCCACCGAGGTCATGCTGGCGCTGGGCCTGCGGGACCGGCTGGCCGGGACGGTGGCCGCCAAGGACATCGTCCCCGAGTACGCCGCCGCGCTGCGCGGCGTGAAGGTCATCGCCGAGAGCGCGTTCCCGCCGCCGTCCAAGGAGGTCGTGTACGCGGCGAACCCGGACCTGGTGGTCAGCGGCTACCCCGACGACTACGGGCCCAAGGCGCTGGGGGACCGGGCGACCCTCCAGAAGGAGGGCGTCAACTCCTACCTGCTGTCGGCGAACTGCCCCGGCCACAAGGCCAGGATCGATGACGTGTACGCCGACGTGCGGGCCCTCGGCCAGGTGTTCGGCGTGCAGGACCGGGCCGAGGCGCTGGTGCGCAGGCTCCAGGGCGAGGTCGCCGCCGTCCGGCCCGTGGCGGGCACGCCGAAGGTGTTCGACTACGCGGGCGGCAAGGAGAAGCCCGCGACCTCCGGCTCCATGGCCCTGGTGGACGACCTGATCCGGCGGGCCGGGGGCACCAACATCTTCCCCGACGTGACCTCCTACAAGCAGGTGAGCTGGGAGGAGGTCGTCAGGCGCAACCCTGACGCGATCCTCGTCGAGGACCAGGCGTTCGAGCCCGCCGACAAGGCCATCGCGTTCATGAAGTCCTACGGGCCCCTGCGCGACGTCACGGCCGTGAAGGAGAACCGGTTCATCGTCATCCCGGTCAACGACACCCAGCCGGGCGTGCGCAGCGGGCGCGCCCTGAAGACCCTCACGGCGGGGCTGGCCCGGTGACGGTCAAGGCCCCCGCGGCCGGGCGGCGTGCGCGTCGCCCGG
>DATADI010000650.1:0-4386 GCA_036258615.1 Thermomonospora sp.
GTCGGCGGCCGGTCCTGGAGGGAGGGTCAGCAGTTGCCCTGGGCGGGCTTTCCGGCGAAGCGGTCGGTCAGGAACCCGAGCGCGTCGGGGAGGCTGCGGACCAGGCCCAGGGCGTGCTCCGACAGCGGGTAGGTCCGCCAGGTGACGTCGGCGCCCCTGGCGCACCAGTCACGGCGGAGCTGCTGGGCCTGGGCGAACGGGATGATCTCGTCGAGCCCGGCGTGGCCCTGGAACACCGGCACGGCGGGGGCGGTGCCGCCGAGCTTGTTGGCGTTGAGCCGCTGCTGCCACGCCGGGGTGGTCAGCGGGTCGGTGGTGGTGTAGTCGGAGATCCGCTTGAACGCGGTGCCGAGGAAGGTCGAGATGCCGTCGGCGCTCACCAGGCACACGTTCTGGCTGGTGGCCAGCAGCTTCCTGCCGGCGTCGTTGAGGTAGGCCGGCAGGTCCAGCTCGGGGTACGCGGCGTCGTAGCCGACGGCGGCCATGAACGCGAACGCCACGCCGAGGCTGCCGTCCAGCCCGCGGGCCACGGCGATGAGGTCGGCCGGGACGCCGCTGGCCGCGACGCCCTTGAGGGCCAGTTCGGGGGCGTAGGAGGGGGCCAGCTCGGCGGCCCACCCGGCGGAGGTGCCGCCCTGGGAGTAGCCCCACAGCGCCACCGGGGTCGCGGCGGTCACGCCGGTCTCCGGCAGCCGCCGGGCGGCCCGGACGATGTTGAGGACGGCCTTGCCCTGCGAGCGGCCCACCTCGTAGGTGTGCAGGCCGGGCGTGCCCATGCCCTCCATGTCGGTGACCGCGACCGCCCAGCCCTTCTTGAGCGCCTGGTTGATGAACCTGGCCTCGTAGTCGAACCCGGAGCTGAGGGTGTACGACGGCGCGCACTGGTCGCCGATGCCGCGCGTGCCGACCGCGTAGGAGACCAGCGGGCGGGGGCCGGTGCCGGTCCACGCCGTGCCGGGCACCAGGACGGTCCCCGACACCGCGATCGGCGCCCCGTCGGCCGACTCGGACTTGTAGAGCACCTGCCAGGACTTCACCGACGAGTCGACCCGGAACTCGGCCTGCCGGGAGCGGATGACGGTGCCCGGCCCGCCCGCCGGCAGCGGCGTCGGCGGTGTGTAGAACGGGTCCTCGGAGGGTGTCGGCGCGGCCTGCGCCGCCGGGGCGCCCGCGACGAGCCCGGACAGCGCGAGCACGGCGCCCAGGGCGACCGCCGAGGCGGCCCGCGCGACGCCGCGCACGCGCGAACGGCTCCCGCCGGATGTGGTCGTCATTTCTCTCGAACCCCTTTCACCGCCGTTCCTCGACGGTAGGTTTCCCGCGAGTAACGTAGAGGTCGAAAGGGCTACCGACAAGACCTAAATTCACCGGCCATCACGACCGTCGAAGTTTTTCCAGAACGGATTGTTCGGCGCACGCGGAAGACCCCTCGGGGCGGCGAGGTGCCCTCACGGTATCGGAGACGGCGGGCCGCCGCCTCGTCCCTGGATGACAAGACGGCTAGCCGAACGACTAGCGGGAGTGATAGCCGAACGACTAGCCCTGGACGCGCACCGGCCCGCCGGCCACACCGTGCGCTCGCGCCTGATGCACCTGCCTGCAAGCCGCTGACGTGCTCTCGGGCGGAGAGTGATCGTCCGGCGAGCCTCGCTCGCCACGGCCTCGACGATCACCCCCGGCGTGAGGCAACACCAGTAGCCGAACGGCTAGCTAGCCGAGCGGCTAGACAGCGCGATGCCGACCCGGTTACGCTCACCGAAAATACCTCCGCATACCGCCGTCGCCACCCGTCCGCCCGGCGGACGTCAATGGCGGGTCGCCGTCCACTCGCAGCATTTCTCCAGGCCGGAGCCACTGACCCGACATCGCCACAGATGACTTGGAGTCGCCATGCCCGAAAACAGTTCCGCCGGATCCGCGGGCGTCGGCCGCCGGAAAGTCCTCGGCACCGCCGCGCTCGGCGGGGTCGGCCTCGCGTTCGGCTCCGGCCGCGCCCAGGCCGCGCCCCGCCCCACCCGGGTCCGCACCACCGAGCATCGCGAACGGGCCGTCGTCGTCGGCTCCGGGTTCGGCGGCGGCGTCACCGCGCTGCGGCTGGCCCGGGCGGGAGTGCGGACGCTGGTGCTGGAACGAGGTCTGCGCTGGCCGACCGGGCCCAACGCCACGACCTTCTGCCGCATGGCCGACGTCGACAACCGCTCGTCCTGGCTGACGCACCGCAGCATGATCCCCGGCGTGATCAGGTGGTGGAGGCCGTTCACCGGGGTGATCGAGACCCTCAAGGAACAGGGCATGACCATCAACTGCGGCGCGGCCGTCGGCGGCGGGTCGCTGATGTACCACGGCATGACGCTGCAGCCCACCGAGGAGCACTTCGCCGCCTCGATGCCGATGATGGCCCACGACTACGACGCCCTGAACCGGTGGGCGTACCCCACCGTGGCCCGGATGCTGAAGGTCTCCCCCGTCCCCGACGACGTGCTCGCCGCGGAACCGTACCGCTCGTCAAGGCTGTTCCTGGAGGCCGCCCCGAAGACGGGTCTGGAGACGTTCCGGGTGCCGCTGCCGGTGGACTGGAACTTCGTGCGCGGCGAGCTGGAGGGCCGCTACACGCCGACGTACACCACCAACGACGTGACGTTCGGCGTCAACAACGGCGGCAAGCACTCCATCGACGTCACCTACCTGGCCGCCGCCGAGGCCACCGGCCACGTCCGTACGGAGCCGCTGCACGTCGTCCGCGACATCTCCATGGACGCCCGCAAGCGCTGGGTGCTGCACGTGGACCGCATCGGCACGGACGGCGTCGTCCAGGAGCACAAGCGGATCACCGCCGACGCGGTGTTCCTCAACGCCGGGTCCGCCGGGACGACACGGCTCATGGTGAAGGCGCGCGCCAAGGGCCTGGTGCCCGACCTGCCCGACGCGATCGGCACCCGGTGGGGCAACAACGGCGACCGGATCTACGCGTGGATCGGCATGAACGACGACCCCGGACGTCCCCAGGGCGGCCCCGCCTGCGTCGGCGGACGCGACCCGAAGAGCCCGATCCCCTACACGATCATCCACTCCGGGTCGCCGATGCTCCCGCCGGGCGACGTGCGGATGATGGTGGTGGTCGGCTTCGGGATCGTCAAGGCCGCCGGTACCTGGACCTACCGGCCCCTGCAGGACGAGGCCCGCCTCACCTGGCCCTCCTCCGGCGACGCCGAGCTGCAGAAGCTCATCCGCGCCCAGATGGACCGGTTCCCCAGGACCGGCGGCGGGCTCATGATCGACACCAACGCCCTGGAGCCGTCCACCTGGCACGCCCTGGGCGGCGTCCCCCTGGGCGAGGCGGTCGACCGCTTCGGCCGCGTCCTCGGCCACCGCGGCCTCTACGTGCTGGACGGCGCCCGCATCCCCGGCTCCACCGGCGCCTGCAACCCGTCCATGACGATCGCCGCGCTCGCCGAGCACAGCATGGCCGCCATCACCCGCCGGGACGTCGGGCGCGTCTTCTGAGCGCGCCCCTTCACCGGCACGGCCTGCCGGGCGGCGGTTGGTAGGGTGCCGGTGATGGCCGAGCGAAACCAGCGAACGGGAACAGCCCGGGAACGCCTGCTGGCCGTCGCCCTGGACCTGTTCGCCCGCCACGGCGTCAGCGGCACCTCCCTGCAGATGATCGCCGACGAGCTGGACGTCACGAAGGCCGCCGTCTACCACCAGTTCCGCACCAAGGACGACATCGTCTGGGCGGTGATCGCCCCCACCCTCGACCGGCTCGCCCAGATCGTCGAGGACGCCGAACGGCGCCGCCGCCGTTCGGAGCGGATGGAGACCATCCTGTCCGGGCTGGTCGACCTCATCGTGGACAACCGCCGGCTGACCACCATCCTGCAGTCCGACCCGGCCGTCATCCGCCTCATCCGCGGCCACCCCACCCTGCAGGCGCTCGAGCAGCGGATCACCCTGCTGCTCGCCGGGCCCGACCCCGACCCCGAGGCGCTCGTCCAGGCGGCCATGGTCAGCGGCCTGATGATCACCGGCACCGACCCCCGCCTGGCGGGCCTGGACGACGACGCCCTGCGCCGTCACCTGCTCGGCACGGCCCGCCGCATCCTCCGCCTGCGCCCCCCGGCCTCCTGAACGACCCTCCCGGGATCGTCAGGGCGCGGGGAAGTGGTCGCCGTGGAAGCCGAAGGGCAGGCGGTGGGGAGCGTGGGCGCGGGCCAGTTCGGAGAGGTCCCGGGCGTCCAGCACCAGCAGGAACGAGGTGTCGGAGGCGGGGTCGAAGACGACGGACAGCAGCACGCCGTCGTCCTCTCCGCGCCGGCCGGGGCCGGGGACGAAGACGGGCTCACCGGGGTGGTGGTCGGGGAGCGACCAGGTCGTCGTCGAGCGATC
>DATADI010000651.1:0-2825 GCA_036258615.1 Thermomonospora sp.
GCCGCCCACGGCGCCCGGTGGGAGGAGGTCTTCGGGGACTGGGCCCGCGACCGCCCCACTCTGGGACCCCGCCGCGACGGCTGGGACTTCGCCCGCGCCCACCGCGCCGCCCTGCCGCCGCCCGCCGCCCGTGAGCTGGCCCTGACCGAGGCGCGCTGGCGCTACGACGGGCGGGGCGACCCCCGGCCCCGCCGGTTCGCGCTGCGGCGCGTTCCTGGCGGGCTGGTGACGATCGCGTTCGGCCGCGCGGGAACGTTCTCGCCCCGCCCGTACTGACGCTATGGTCTAGACCAATAGATGATCCGGTGCGGCGTGCCCCGGCGGCGGTGCGTCGTGCCGTCCCGCCTGCGCTACTAGGCTGGCCGGGTGAGTTCTGGGGAGGAATACATGCGCGTCGGAGTGCTGACCGGGGGCGGCGACTGTCCCGGTCTGAACGCCGTGATCCGCGCTGTGGTGCGCAAGGGCGTGCAGGTCTACGGGTACGAGTTCGTGGGCTTCCGGTCGGGCTGGCGAGGCCCGCTGGAGGGCGACACGATCGCGCTGGACGTCCAGGCGGTGCGGGGCATCCTCCCGCGCGGCGGGACGATCCTCGGGTCGTCGCGGACCAACCCCGTCAAGGTCGAGGGCGGCATCGAGCGGATCAAGGACAACCTGGCCGGGCTCGGGGTGGACGCCCTGATCGCCATCGGCGGCGAGGACACCCTCGGGGTGGCCCGGCAGCTGCACGAGTCCGGGGTGAACGTGGTCGGCGTGCCCAAGACCATCGACAACGACCTGTCGGCGACCGACTACACCTTCGGCTTCGACACGGCCGTCAACATCGCGATGGAGGCCATCGACCGGCTGCACACCACCGCCGAGAGCCACCATCGCGCGCTGATCTGCGAGGTGATGGGACGGCACGCGGGCTGGATCGCGCTGCACGCCGGGATGGCCGCCGGGGCCAACGTGATCCTGATCCCGGAGAAGCCGTTCGACATCGACAAGGTGGTCGCCTACGTCGAGAGCCGCTTCAAGACCCGGTACGCGCCGATCATCGTGGTCGCCGAGGGCGCCCACCCGGCCGAGGGCCAGATGCAGGTGCAGACCGGCGAGCTGGACGCGTTCGGGCACGTCCGGCTGGGCGGCATCGGGCAGCGGCTGGCCGACGAGATCGAGAAGCGCACCGGCAAGGAGGCGCGCTGCACGGTGCTCGGCCACATCCAGCGCGGCGGCACGCCCACCGCGTTCGACCGCGTGCTGGCCACCCGGTTCGGCCTGCACGCCATCGACGCGGTGCACGACGGCGACTACGGCAAGATGGTCGGCCTGTCGGGCACCGAGATCCGCCGGGTGGAGCTGAGCGCCGCCACCGACACCCTCAAGACCGTGCCCGTCGAACGCTACGAGGAGGCCGAGGTCTTCTTCGGCTGATCATCCATCCGGCCCGCGAGGTGCCCGGGGAATAACCCGGGGCCCGCGGGCCTTACCGTGTCGCGGTACGGGCCCCGGTGGGCGACACTGGAGACCCGGCCCATGTCCACGTTCTCTCGCAGGAGGTCCACCGCATGACCATGCTCGACGCCGCGCCCGAGCGGGAGACCGGCGGCGCGCCGGTGGCCGGCGAGCCGTGCGTGCTGATCAAGCTGGGCGAGGTCGTGCTCAAGGGCAGGAACCGCGAGCTGTTCGAACGGCGCCTGCAGAACAACCTGCGGTCGGCCGTCCGCGACATCGCCCAGGTGGAGGTCTGGCGCCGTCACGGCGTCATGGTGGTGCGGGTCGGCGGCGGCGCGCAGCCCGACGTCGCCACCGTGGACGCGCTGGCCGAGCGCATCACCGACGTCATGGGCATCGTGTGGGTGCACCGGGCCTGGCGGGTCGGCAAGGACCCCGACAGCGTCGTGCGCGCCGGGCTGGACCTGATGGCCGGGCGCACCGGCGCCTTCGCCGTCCGCTCCCGCCGCCGCGACAAGCGCTTCCCGCTCACCTCCACCGAGCTGGACCGCCTCGTCGGCGGCGAGATCGTCAGGGCGTACGGGCTGCCGGTCCGGCTGAAGAACCCCGAGCACACCCTGTCGGTCGAGGTCGACCGCGACGAGGTGTTCGTCTACACCGACGGGCTGCCCGGCCAGGGCGGGCTGCCGGTGGGCATGAGCGGCCGGGCCCTGGTGCTGATGTCCGGCGGCATCGACTCCCCGGTGGCCGCCTACCGGATGATGCGGCGCGGCCTGCGGGTCGACTACCTGCACTTCTCCGGCATGCCGTTCACCGGCCCCGAGTCCATCTACAAGGCCTACGCGCTGGTCCGCGAGCTGGACCGGTTCCAGGGCGGCTCCCGGCTGTTCGTGGTGCCGTTCGGCAAGGCCCAGCAGCAGATCAAGGCGTCGGGGGCCGACCGGCTGGCGGTGATCGCCCAGCGCCGGCTGATGCTGCGCACCGGCCAGCTCGTCGCCCGCCGGCTCGGCGGCGGCGCGCTGGTCACCGGCGACTCCCTCGGCCAGGTCAGCAGCCAGACGCTGGCCAACATGACCGCCCTGGACGACGCGGTGGAGCTGCCCATCCTGCGCCCGCTGGTCGGCATGGACAAGGTCGAGATCATGGACCAGGCCCGGCGGATCCGCACCCTGGGCATCTCCGAGCTGCCCGACGAGGACTGCTGCACCCTGCTGGCCCCGCGCCGCGCCGAGACCCGCGCCAAGATCGAGGACCTGCGGCAGATCGACCGCAGGCTGGACGCCGACGAACTGGCCGAGAAGCTGGCCGACTCGGTCCAGGAGCACCGCCCCGCCTACGGCGAGGCCACCGCCTGACCTCCGGGCCCCGGGCACCCCCGGGGCCCGGGGTCA
>DATADI010000652.1:0-6710 GCA_036258615.1 Thermomonospora sp.
CCCCGCCGCGAGCGCCGCGGGTCGTGGTCGGTGGGCCGGGGCGGCTCCGGGCCGTCCGCGCCGGTCCGCATGAGCTGCTCGATCCGCACGATCCGGAACCGGCGGGCCAGCACGGTCAGCTCGTCGCGGGCCTCCTCCTCCAGCCGCCGGGCCGCGCGGGCGAACTCCCGGCCGCCGGGCCCGGCCACCGCGCCCCGGTTGCGCAGGTGCGCGGCCAGCATCTCGCGGGCGCCCCGCGGCGTCGGGTCGGTGGGGCAGACCACCTGCCAGCCGCCGGGGACCTGCTCGGCCCCGGCGAACAGCGGCCCCGCCACGACCAGGTCGGGATAGGCCGTGAGGGACCGGCGGGCGTCCGCCAGCATCACCGCGGTCACCGGGTCCACGGCGTCCAGATCCTCAGGGAAGAGCCGTCCGCCCGCGTCCCCATCGCCGATAGTCATGCGCAGCATCTTCCTCGGCCCGCCCGCCCCGCGCGAGTGGTTCGGACCACTTTCGGCGACCCTTTTCCCTGAATCGGGTGAGGGGCCCCGCCGCCGGGGCCCCCACCGTCACCGGCGTCCGGACAGCACCAGCAGCACCAGCCCGCCCGCCAGCAGGCCCAGGCCCGCCAGCGCCACGCCGCCGAGCCGTTCGCCCAGCACGGCCAGGCCCAGCACCGCCGCCACCGCCGGTTCGGCCAGCGTCAGCGTCGTCGCCGTCGTCACCGGCGTGCCGCGCAGCCCCCGGGCGTACAGCAGGTACGCCCCGGCGGTGGTGATCACCCCGAGGTAGCCGGTGACCAGCGCGCCGGACCAGGTCAGCAGCCAGCCGGGCGCACCGGCCGCCAGCACCGGCAGCAGCAGCGCCGCCGCCAGGCCGAACAGCACCGCCGCGACCGCCCGGTGGTCCTCACCCCGGGTGATGAACCGGGACGCGATCGTGGCGTACACCGCGTACGCCAGGCCGGACAACAGCGCGAGGCCGACGCCGACCGGCTCGACCCCGGCCGACCGGCCGCCGCCGACCAGCGCGGCGCACCCCGCCACCGCGCACAGCGTGGCCGCCGTCCACCGCCAGGTGGGCCGGGGGCCGCCCGTCGCCAGGGCGATCAGCCCGGTGAACGCGGGGGCGCTGCCGATGGTGACGACGGTGCCGGTGGCCACGCCGGTGCGCGCCACGGCGGCGAAGAAGGCGCTCTGGTAGACCGCGACGCAGACGGCGCCGAGGACCAGCAGCCACCGGTCACGGCGACCCCGTGACAGCAGCCGCCGCAGCCCCGCGCCGCGCCCCCGGAGCAGGGCGGCCACGGCCAGCAGCACCACGCCGCCCAGCACGATCCGGGCGGCGCCGAGGGACACCGGGTCGGCCCCGGAGGGAGCCAGGGTGCGGACGGTGCCGGTGGTGCCCCACAGGGACGCCGCCAGCAGGATGTGCGCGCTGCCGGACGGCCGCCGGCCGGACGCGGAGGAGGCGGGGGAAGAGGATTCGTCGATGAGGCGTGTGGACACGCGAGAACGCTCCTGAACTCGAATCGGAAAGGTGATCCGGGTCCGGGGCGCGCCGAAGCAGGGCCGGGCGCTCGCCGCGCCGGGCCTGCGTGAAGATCAGTGGAACCGCGCCCCGGTCAGGAGCGGGGCGGTCCGAGCTGCGCCGTCCAGTACGCCATGGAACGCGATCCTACCGGCGCGGTGGCCGTGGGGACCACCGCGCCGGGACGGGGCCTACCCGGCGGCGAGGGCGTCCGGGGTGCGGGTCAGGTCCCGGCCGAACAGCGGCGGCAGCTCGCGCGCCAGCCGGGCCAGCTCCCGCAGGTCGCCGTCCACCAGCGCCTGCGGCCCGTCGCACAGCGCCGTCTCCGGGTGCGGGTGCACGTCGATGATCACACCGTCGGCGCCCACCGCGATCGCCGCCCGGGTCAGCGGGAGCACCAGGTCGCGGCGGCCCCCCGAGTGCGACGGGTCCACGATCACCGGCAGGTGCGACAGCCGCTGCGCGACCGGCACCGCCGAGATGTCCAGGGTGTTGCGGGTGGCCTTCTCGAACGTGCGGATGCCGCGCTCGCACAGCACGATGTCGAGGTTGCCGCGCTGCGCGACGTACTCGGCCGCCATCAGCCACTCCTCGATGGTGCCGCTCATGCCGCGCTTGAGCATGACCGGCTTGCCCGACTCCCCGGCCGCCTGGAGCAGCGCGAAGTTCTGCGCGTTGCGGGTGCCGATCTGGAGCATGTCCGCGTACGAGGCGACCAGGTCGACGTCGTGGGCGTCCACGACCTCGGTGACGACCGGCAGGCCGGTCTCCTCCCGCACGTCCGCGAGGATCCGCAGGCCCTTCTCACCGAGCCCCTGGAACGCGTACGGGGAGGTCCGCGGCTTGAACGCGCCGCCGCGCAGCAGCGTCGCCCCGGCGGCCTTGGCCATCTGCGCGGCCTCGAGGGTCTGCTCGGGGGTCTCCACCGCGCACGGGCCCGCGATGAGGGTCATGGTGCCGGGCCCGATGGGCACGCCCCCGACCCGCACCACCGACCGCTCGGGGTGGTTCTCCCGGCTGACGAGCTTGTACGGCACCGAGATCCGGATGACGTCGCGCACGCCGTTCATGCCGCGCAGGTTGAGCGTGCCGAACTGCTCGACGTCGCCCACCAGCCCGACGATGGTGCGGGCCACGCCGCGGCTGACGAACGCCTCACCGCCCGCCGTCTCGACCAGTGAGACGACGGCCGCGATATCCGCCTCGGTGGCCTCCGGCCCCATCACGATGACCATCTGCTTGCTCTCCTCGTCCTCGAACCTGGAACGCTCTGTCGCCGGTGAACACGAAAAGCCCCGGGCCGCTGGTGCCCGGGGCTCTCGTGACGTCTCTCTCTCAGCGCAACGCTGGACTGGCCGTCACCCGTCTCCCGGGCCGGCCATAAAAGCTCCAAAGGTGAGCGTCGCGCATGGACGACAGCCTAGACCATGCGGACCGGCGGTCAGGCGGGGAGGGGCCGAGTATGGCTCAGGTCACGGGGATGGCAGGATGAGCGCGTCATGTCCTCCCCATCGGAACAGACCCCAGAAGCAGGGGCCCTGCCGCCCGGACAGTACGTTCCCCGTGGCTGGCCCGTCCTGCACTACGGCCCGGTGCCCAGGTTCCGCCCCAAGGACTGGGACTTCCGCGTGTTCGGCGCCACCGCGTCGGGCGAGCAGCACGTCTGGACGTGGGAGGAGTTCGAGCGGCTCCCGCGCAGGGAGGCCGTCGCCGACTTCCACTGCGTCACCAAGTTCACCATCCCCGACAACCTGTGGGAGGGCGTCCCGGGGTCCACGATCGTGGAGCTGGCGCCCCCGCACCCGGACGTCACCCACGTGATGGTGTGGGCCGAGTACGGCTACAGCGCCAACATCCGGATGTCGGACTTCCTGGCGGAGGCGACCATGTTCGCCCTGTACCGCAACGGCGAGCGGCTCAGCCCCGACCACGGCTTCCCGGTCCGGCTGGTGGTGCCGCACCTGTACGCGTGGAAGAGCGTCAAGTGGGCCCGCGGCGTGGAGTACCTGGTCAGGGACCGGCGCGGGTTCTGGGAGGAGCGCGGCTACCACAACGTCGCCGACCCCTGGCGCGAGCAGCGCTACTCCTACCAGGAGGACGAGGGGGAGTCGCCCCCGCTGTGACCGCCCCGCCGGTCCGCCACGTTCCGCTTGCATAGCGGAATGGATTGCGGACGCACAGTAATTAGGGGCATGGTCCTGTCATGCTACGTGTGCTGGCGGTGGACGACGAGGTCACCGCGGTCGAGGAGCTGGCGTGCCTGCTGCGGGCCGATCCGCGGGTGGGCCAGGTCACGACCGCCCGCGACGCGGCGGCGGCGCTGCGGAACCTGGGCCGCATGGTGGCGGCGGGGGAGCGCCCGGACGCCGTCTTCCTCGACCTCCCCCTCGCGGGCCTGGACGGCCTGGACCTCACGCGCCTGCTCGGCGGCCTCGCCGAGCCGCCCGCGGTGGTCTTCGTGACGGCCCGCGACGACTACGCCGTCGCCGCCTACGAGGTGGGGGCCGTGGACTACCTCCTCAAACCGGTCCGTCCGGAACGCCTCGCCGAGGCGCTGCGCCGGGTGGACGAGGCGGTCCACCGCGCCGCCCCGCCCGCCGGGGACCACGCCGCCGCGCCGGAGCCCGCCGTGCCCCGGCCCGCACCGCCGGAGGACGAGCAGATCCCGGTGGAACTCGGCGGGCGGACCCGGATCATCTCCCGGGCCTCGGTGCGGTACGTGGAGGCCCACGGCGACTACGTCCGGATGCACACCGCCGACGACAGCTTCCTGGTGCGCATGTCGCTGGTGTCGCTGGCCCGCCGCTGGGAGACGGCCGGGTTCATCCGCATCCACCGCAGCACCCTGGTGTCCATCGCCCACATCACCGAGCTGCGGTTCGACGGCGGGCGGGTGTCGGTGCAGGTGGGGGACGAGACGCTGCAGGTCAGCAGGCGGCACACCCGCCGGGTCCGGGACCTGCTGGTCCGCCGGTTCCGCAACGCCCCGGCCGGGGCGCGCCCGAGCTGAGACCGCTGGTCGCGGGCGGTTCACCGCTCGTCGTTTGACTACTCTCCGTATGTCGATAGTTACGGACCGTTGGTCGAGCGGGGTCCGTCAGGGCCCCCGCGGGCCCCTCGGATCCTCTAGCGTTCTCTGTGTCGCCGCCTCACAAGACGACAAGGGAGACCCGGACGTCGGCCGCGGGCCTGTTCCGCCGCCGCTCCGGGTCAAGCCGCCGGATCCCGTACCGGGGGGGTGGGATCCGCCGGCGAGGCTCGGGCGCTGCTGGACAGTCGGGGGGTTGTCCAGCAGCGCCTGAGCGTATGCCCGGGGCCCCTCGCGCCCGCGGGCCCTTGACCCTCAGGACTCGGGCTCGTCGCGCAGGCGCTTGAGGGTCTCCACGTCCTTGCGGTGGGGCTCCGGGGCGCGGCCGGGGGTCTCGATGATGAACGGCACCCCGGCGACGGCCGGATGGCGGAACAGCGCGGCGAACGGCGCCTCACCGATCGTGCCCGCCCCGATGTTCTCGTGCCGGTCGCGGCCCGACCCGCACGGATCCTTGGAGTCGTTGGCGTGGACCAGCCGCAGCCTGCCCTCGCCCACCGTCTCCACCAGGGCGTCCAGCGTCTCGCGGACGCCGTCCGGCGCGGTCAGGTCGTGCCCGGCCGCCCAGGCGTGGCAGGTGTCCAGGCACACCCCCAGCTTGGGGTGGTGCTCCAGCGCCTCGAAGTACGGGCCGAGCTGCTGCACGGTGGCGCACAGCATGTTGGCCTGCCCCGCCATCGGCTCCAGCAGCAGCGGCGGGCCGTCGTCGGGGATCTCCTCCAGCACCGGCAGCAGCGTCTCGTGCACCTGCCGCATCGCGTCCTCGTAGGACTGGGTGACCGACGAGCCGGTGTGGATGACCACCCCGCCCGCCCCGATGGCGTGGCCCCGCCCCAGCGCGTGCCGGATCGACGCCAGCGACCGCTCCAGCGTCTCGGCGCTCGGCGACCCCGGGTTGATCAGGTAGTTGGCGTGGACGAAGACCGGGACGCCGCTCTCGCGGAGCCGCTCGTCCTCGGCGGGCTTGCCGGCGGGCGCGGCCCAGCCGCGGGGATTGCCGACGAAGACCTGGATCGCCTCCGCCCCGATCTCCCCGGCGTACTTCAACCCGCCGGTGGCCAGGCCCCCGGCGACCGGGACGTGACCCCCCACGAGGCTGGCTGGCGTGTGCTCGGCGCTCATGGAAACCACAGCCTAGTGGGCCGCCGCCGCAGGTCAGGACGGGTCAGTGCCAGAGCTTGACCTTGTCGCCGCGCGGCGCGGTGCCACCCGGGCCCGGCTCCTGGCGGATCACCCGGCCCAGCCCGACCTGCCGCTTGACGTCCACCCGGAACCCGGCGCCCTCCAGGATCCGCTGGGCCTCGGCGACGGGCCGGCCGATCACGTTGGGCACCGGCAGCTCCCCGTCGTCACCGCCGCCGTCGTCCCGGCAGAACGGGTTCCAGTCGCCGAGGAAGCCGCAGTCCTTCTTGTTGACGACCAGGGTGACCCTGTCGCCGCGCGAGACCCCGGTGCCGGGCGCCGGGTCCTGGCTGAGCACGATGCCGCGCGGCCGGTCGCCGACGTCCTGCTCGTCGACCTGGACGTCCAGGCCCATCGAGCGGAGCCGGTTGGCGGCCTCCTCGCCGTTGGTGTTGACCAGGCTGGGCATGGACATGCCGTTGCTGACCACCACGTCGACGGGCTCGTCGGGGGAGTGCTCGCGGCCCGCCCGCGGGTCGGTGCGGATCACCTTGTCGCGGGGGACGGTCTGGGAGGACTCGCGGGTCACGTCGCCGACCTTGAACCCCGCCTCGGACAGGATCTCGCGGGCGTCGTCGAGCGAGCGTCCGGTGGTGTCGGGCACGTCGACCGGCTGCCGCCCCTTGGAGGGGACGAGGGTGACCGTCTCGCCCTCGGCGATCCGGTCACCGGGACCGGGGTCGGAGCGCGCCACGTGCCCCTTGGGCACCTTGTCGCTGAACACCGGGTCGGCGGTCTGCACCGGGACGCCGTCGGCGGCCAGCAGCCTCTTGGCCTCCTCCACCCGCATGCCGACGATCTTGTCGGGGACGTGCTCGTACTGCCCGGCCGCCTGGTACCAGACCGCCCAGCCGAGGATCACCGCCGCCAGCGCGCCGATCGCGATCAGCACGTACCGGCTGGTGACGGCGTTGATCAGCCGGTCCATCGC
>DATADI010000653.1:0-11608 GCA_036258615.1 Thermomonospora sp.
GGCCCGTCGCTGGCCCGGCGGCTGGCCGCGCTGCCCGCCGCCGAACGCCGCCGCGCACTGCTGGACGGCGTCCGCGAGCAGGTCGCGGGCGTGCTCGGACGCACCGGCGGCGGCTCGGTCAACGCCGACCAGGCGTTCAAGGAGATCGGGTTCGACTCGATGCTCGCCGTCGAGCTGCGCAACCGGCTGGCCGCCGAGACCGGGATCCGGCTGCCGGTCACGCTGGTCTTCGACCACCCGACCCCCCGCGCGCTGGCCGACCGGCTGCTGACCGAGCTGGTCCCGGACGGCGACCTGCCCGAGGAGACCGTCCCGGCGGACGAGCCGGGAGCGCCGGACGAGATCGAACGGATCGCCGCGATGGACGTCGAGGACCTCATGTCCCTCGCGCTGGGCGGCACGAGTTCCGAGACGCGTTCCGAGTGAAGGAGGGCCGACCGTGACCACGACAACGGTGGACCAGGACAAGCTGGTCGAGGCGCTGCGCGCCGCGCTCGTCGAGAACGAACGGCTCAAGCGCCGGAACCAGGAACTGACCATGGCGACGTCGGAGCCGATCGCCGTGGTCGCCATGACGTGCCGATTGCCCGGGGGCGTGGAGTCGCCGGAGGACCTGTGGCGGCTGGTCGCCGAGGGCGGTGACGCCATCGGCCCCTTCCCCGCCGACCGGGGCTGGGACGTGGAGGCGCTGTACGACCCCGACCCCGACCAGCCGGGCAAGTCGTACGTGCGTGAGGGTGGCTTCCTGGCGGACGCCGCCGGGTTCGACGCGGAGCTGTTCGAGATCTCCCCGCGTGAGGCCCTGGCGATGAACCCCCAGCAACGTCACCTCCTGGAACTGTCGTGGGAGACCTTCGAACGCGCCGGCATCGACCCCACGTCGGTGAAGGGCAAGGACATCGGGGTCTTCGCCGGGGCGATGTACCACGACTACGCCAGCGGCCTGGCCAAGGTCCCCCGGGAGCTGGAGGCCACCCTCGGCGTGGCGAACGCCGGGAGCGTCCTGACGGGACGCATCGCCTACACGCTGGGACTGGTCGGCCCCACCGTCACGGTCGACACGGCGTGCTCGTCGTCGCTGGTGGCGATCCACCTGGCGGTGCAGGCCCTCCGGAATCGTGAGTGCAGCATGGCGCTGGCCGGTGGCGTCAGCATCATGGCCACCCCCGCCACGTTCGTCGAGTTCTCCCGGCAGCGGGCGCTCGCGCCGGACGCGCGGTGCAAGTCCTACGCCGCCGGGGCCGACGGGACCGCGTGGTCCGAGGGGGCGGCGCTGCTGCTGCTGGAGCGGCTGTCCGACGCGCAGGCCAAGGGCCACCCGATCCTGGCCGTCATCCGCGGTACGGCCACCAACCAGGACGGTGCGAGCAACGGCCTCACCGCACCGAACGGGCCTTCCCAGCAACGCCTGATCCAGCAGGCCCTGGCGAACGCCCGCCTCACCCCGGACGACATCGACGCCATCGAGGGCCACGGCACCGGAACGCCCCTCGGCGACCCGATCGAGACGCAGGCCCTCGCCGCCACCTACACGTCGGACCGGCGAGCGCCCCTCTATCTCGGGTCACTGAAGTCGAACATCGGCCACACCCAGGCCGCCGCCGGGGCCGCCGCCACCATCAAGATGATCCAGGCCCTCCACCACCAGACCCTCCCGCCCACCATCAACATCGACGAACCCACCCCCAAGATCGACTGGGACACCACCCCCCTCACCCTCCTCACCGAGGCCCAGCCCTGGAAACCCACCACCAAACCCCGCCGCGCCGCCATCAGCAGCTTCGGCGTCTCCGGAACCAACGCCCACCTCATCATCGAAGAACCACCCCAGCCCGCCGAGCAGCCAGGCAAGGCCACGGAAACGGCGGAGAAGTGGGCTCCCGGAAGCGCCCCCGTCCCGCTGTTCGTCTCGGCCAAGACCCGGAACGCCCTGCGGGCCCAGGGCGAGAGAATGGCCGCCTATCTGGCGGGCAACCCCGAACTGGACCTGACGCATGTCGGGCACGCCCTCCTCACGTCCCGGGCCGCCCTGACGCACCGCGCGGTCGTGCTCGCCGGGGACCACGACGAGGCGCGCGCGGCGTTCACCGCCCTGGAGCAGGGAGAGAGCCACCCCGGCCTCATCACCGGCCAGGGCGACGTGGACGGCAAGGTGACGTTCGTCTTCCCCGGTCAGGGCACCCAGTGGGCGGGCATGGGCCGGGGGCTGCTGGAGACGTCACCGGTGTTCGCCGAGCACATCGCCCAGTGCGAGAAGGCGCTGGCCCCGCACGTGGACTGGTCGCTGACCGACGTCCTCCGCGAGGCCCCCGGCGCGCCCGGCCTGGACCGCGTGGACGTGGTGCAGCCGGTGTCGTTCGCGATGATGGTGGCGCTGGCGCGGCTGTGGGAGACCGTCGGGGTGCGGCCGGACGCGGTGATCGGGCACTCGCAGGGCGAGATCGCCGCCGCGCACGTCGCCGGAGCCCTCACCCTGGAGGACGCCGCCAAGATCATCGCCCTGCGCAGCAGGGCCCTGGTCGCCCTCGCCGGAAGCGGCGGCATGGTGTCGGTCCCGCTGTCGCAGGAGGACACCGAGGCGCGGTTCGGGGAGGCCGCCGACCTGGAGGTCGCCGCCGTCAACGGCCCCACGTTCACCATCGTCGCCGGGCCCGCCGAGGCGGTGCGGGCGTTCCACGACCGGCTCCGCGCCGACGGCGTCGAGGCCCGCGTGATCAAGGTGGACTACGCCTCCCACTCCACGTACGTCGAGCCCGTCCGGGAGCCGTTCCTGGCGGCGCTGGGCCAGATCACGCCCCGCGAGTCGGTCGTGCCGTTCTACTCGACGGTGACGACGGAACCGCTGGACACGCGGGCGCTGACCGCCGACTACTGGTACCAGAACCTGCGGCGGACGGTGAAGTACCACCCCACCGTGAAGACGCTGCTCGACCACGGTCACAGCGCCTTCGTGGAGGTCAGCCCGCACCCGGTCCTGAGCACCAGCACGCAGCAGACCGTCGATCCCCACCCGCAGCCGACCGTCGTGGTCGAAACGCTGCGCAGGAACCAGGACACCCCTCACCAGTTCTTCACCAGCGCCGCGAAACTGCACGCGCGCGGCGTTCCGGTGGCGTGGCCGGCGAAGCCGTCCCCCACGCACCTTCCGCTGCCCACCTATCCCTTCCAACACCGTCGCTACTGGCTCGAATCGTCGGTCCCGGCGACCGACGGCGGGAACGGAGTGCTCGACGTGGAGATGACCGACGAGAAGACGCCCAAGGAGCTTTTCATGGAGCGCCTGAACGGCCTCGACGGGGAAGAGCGCACCCGGCTGCTCCTCGACCTGGTGACCACGGAGGCCGCCGCCGCGCTGGGCCGCACCGACACGCCCTTCGAGGAGGAGGCCGCGTTCTTCGAGGCGGGCTTCAACTCGCTCACCGCCGTGGAACTGCGCAACCGGCTGTCGGAGCACACCGGGCTGAAGCTGCCCGTGACGCTGCTGTTCGACCACCCGACCCCGCAGATGCTCGCCGACCACCTGCTGGAAAAGCTGACCCTGGAGAAGAGTGCCTGACATGTTCAGCGTCGATTCCTATCTCGCGACCCTCGGCTACTCCGGCCCCCTGGAGCCCACCTCCAAGACCCTGCGGGAACTGCAGAGACGTCACCTGATGACGATCCCGTTCGACAACTCCGGCCGCGTCGACCAGGGCACCGCGAGCCTCAAGGACGTGGACATCGACCTGGACGAGGCGTTCGGCCGGGTCGTCACCGAACGGCGCGGCGGGGTCTGCTTCGAGCTGAACGGCATGTTCAACCGGCTGCTCAAGGAGCTGGGCTTCCAGACGATGTTCCTGGGGGCAGGCGTGCGCGGGCCGGGCGGCACGTACGGGCCGGACCTGGAGCACATGTTCCTCGGCGTGCGGATCGGCGAGGAGCTGTGGCTGGGCGACGTCGGGTTCGCCGGGCCCGGCTTCATCGACCCGCTCCAGGTGACCGACGGCGTCCAGGAGCAGTACGGCTGCCAGTACCGCGTTTTCGGCGCCGACGGCTACCACGTCGTCGAGCGGAAGACCCGCACCGGCGACTGGCAGGGCGTCTACCGGTTCCGCGAGCAGCCCCGCCGGCTGGCCGAGTGGGTCGAGGACGGCGGCGACAAGCCCGAGGAGGACGGCTGGAACTGGGAGGGCGAGCTGGTCGCGGCCGACACCGTGATCCGGGCCCGCTCGTTCGAGACCGGCCAGATGGTGCTGGTCGGGCGGCGGCTCGTCCGGGTGGACGACGGCGAGGAGCAGGTCCGGGTGCTGGTGAAGCCGGAGGACTACCAGGCCGTCGTGGACGAGATCCTGGGCGGGACGTGATGGGCGCCGACGTCAGGACCGAGGTGCTGATCGTCGGCTACGGTCCGGTCGGTCAGCTCCTCGCCGTGCTGCTCGCCCAGCGGGGCCGGGACGTGACCGTGGTCGAGCGCTGGCCGCAGCCGTACACGATGCCGCGCGCGGTGGCCTTCGACGGCGAGTCGGCGCGCATCCTGGCCTCGGCCGGGCTCGGCCCCTACATCGGCGAGTTCGGGGAGCCGTCGGGCGACTACGCCTGGCTGAACGGCGAGGGCGTCGAGTTGCTGCACTACGACGCGCCGCCCGACCGGACCCGGTCGGGCTGGCCCGACTCGACCTCCATGTACCAGCCGGGGCTGGAGGCGGCGCTGATCGAGCGGGGCCGGTCGCTGCCGAGCCTGCGGGTCCACCGCGGGTACGAGGCGACGGCGTTCACCGAGGACGACGACGGGGTCGAGGTCGTCGCCGAGAGCCGGGAGGGCGCGGGGCGGCTCACCGTCCGCGCCCGCTGGGTCGTGGGGTGCGACGGGGCCAACAGCTTCGTCGCCCGCACCGTCGGCACCGACTACACCGACCTCGGGTTCCGGCACGACTGGCTGATCTGCGACGTCGTCCCGCACGAGAAGCGCGAGTACCAGCCCAACAACCTGCAGATCTGCGACCCGGCGCGGCCCCGCACGGAGGTGTCGGCCGGGCCGGGGCACCGCCGCTGGGAGTTCATGCGGGTCGCGGGCGAGACGGTGGCCGACCTCGACAGCCGCGAGGCGGCCTGGCGGCTGCTCGGGCTGTTCGGCGTCACCCCCGAGAGCGGGACGCTGGAACGCCACGCCGTCTACACCTTCGAGGCCCGGTACGCGCGGCGGTGGCGGTCGGGCCGGGCGCTGCTGGCCGGGGACGCGGCGCACCTGATGCCGCCGTTCGCCGCGCAGGGCATGTCGTCGGGCTTCCGGGACGTGGCGAACCTGGCGTGGAAGCTGGACCTGGTGCTGACCGGCCGGGCCTGCGAGCGGATCCTCGACAGCTACACCCCCGAGCGGCGCGGCCACGTCCAGCACGCCATCTCCATGTCGGTGAACCTGGGCCGCGTCATCTGCCAGACCGACCCCGACGCCGCCCGCGACCGTGACGAGATCCTGCTGGCCGCCCGCGCGCGGGCGCAGGCGTCGGGCGGGGAGCAGCCGTCGGCGGTCGCCCCGCTCACCGAGGGCCTGCTGTACGGGCCCGGCGGGGGCGGCGCGGGCGACCTGACCCCGCAGGGCCGGGTGGGCCGCGACGGCACGGTGGACCTCTTCGACGAGATCGTCGGCCGGGGCTTCGTCGTCATCACGACGGAGCCGACGGACACGCTGCTGGACGACGACCGGCTGCGGTACCTGGAGTCGCTGGGCACCCGGCTGGTGCGGGTCGTCCCGCCCGGCGTCCCGTCCGGCCCGTCGACGGTGACGGACGAGGACGGCGTCTACCGGCGCTACCTGGCGGAGCACTCGGCGACGGCCGCGCTGGTGCGGCCGGACTTCTACCTGTTCGGCACCGCGCGGGACGCCGAGGGCCTGGCGGCGCTCGTGGACGACCTGCGCGGTCAGCTCTCCCCGGTGCCCGTCGAGGCGCAGTCGTAGGCGGTGCGCGCGGCGGCCATCCCGTGCTGGTGCCGCCGCGCCCACTCCCGCAGCTCCAGCAGCGTCAGGCACAGCTCCTGGGCCCGGTCGGTGAGGGTGTACTCCACCTTGGGCGGCACGGTCGGGTACACGGTGCGGATGAGCAGCCCGTCCCGCTCCAGGTTGCGGAGCGTCAGGGTGAGCATCCGGCGGCTGATGCCGCGCAGCGTGCGTTCGAGCTGGGTGAAACGGACGGGCCCGTTGCGGGCCTCCAGCAGGATGCCGATGCTCCACTTCCCGCTGACACGGTCGAGGGCGTCGAGCACGGCGCAGGCGTCCGCGCCGGTCACGGCCTCGGCCACGGGGACGCTGGTCTCGGGCATCAGGGCCCTCCCGGTCCTTGGTTTCAATTCTGCACCACTGTAACAAAAAATCACCTAAGGTGCTCAGCCGGGACCGCGGGCGTACCCGGCGGGCGAGGCGCCCACCGCGGCGGTGAAGTCGCGGATGAGGTGGGACTGGTCGAAGTAGCCCAGGTCGTCGGCCAGGGCCGCCCAGTCGATGCGGGTGCCCTGGTCGGCGCGGGCCGCGACCTCGTGCAGGCGGGCACGGCGCAGCACCCACTTGGGGCTCGCCCCCACGTACTCGGCGAAGAGGCGCTGGAGGGTGCGGACGGACACGTGCAGGGCGCCGGCGGCCTGGTCCACGCGGAACAGGGCCGGGTCGGCGGTGATGCTCCCGACCATGGCCGCCACCTGCTCGGCGACCGGGTCCGGGTCGGGGAGGCGGCCCAGGAGGAACGTCTCGGCGCGTTCGGCCATCACGGTCGTGTCGGAACCGGCGAGGACGGCGCGGTTGACCTCCTCGACGGCGGGGCCGAAGACGTCGGCCGCCGGGATCCTGCGGTCGGCCAGGTCGCTGACCGGCCCGCCGAGGAACGGGCGGAAGCCGCCAGGCCGGAACTTGACGCCGAGGACCTGCCCCCGGCCCTCAAGGCGGCGCACGAACAGGTTCCGGTCGACCCCGTACACCAGCGGAGCGGGCTCCTCGAAGACCAGGTGGACGTTCGGGTGGGAGAGCACCTTGGTCTCGTACGGCTCCGCCGTGTCCCAGCGGACGTGCCAGTAGAACTCCACGAAGCGCGCCACGGCGGGGCCGGGTGCCCGGCGCTCCACCTCGGCGATGGTCTCGTGATCGTGCGGATACAGCACTCCACGTCCGACATCCCCCACCTGACCAGCGTACGTGGCGCGTTTCTCCAAGAGCCGGACCACGGGGCCTCCGTAACGTCACAGGCGTGAACGACTACGCCGTCTACATGGCCTATATGAAGGAATGCGCCGCCGAGGCCGCCCGCGTGGCCCGGGGCGTCCGACGCGAGAACCTGGACGACCCGACCCCGTGCGCGGAGTTCGACCTCCGCACGCTGGTGAACCACTGGGTCCTGTACACCGCCTACGGCCTGGAGCACCGAGCCCTGCGCAAGCCGCTCCCGGACACGCTCACCGAGCGGGACTTCACCGCCGACGAGGCGTGGGCGGAGCAGTACGCCGCACAGCTCGACCGGGCGGTGACCGCCTGGGCGGACCCGGCTGTGTGGGAGGGCGACATCGACCTCGGGTTCGCCTCGGCGCCCGCCCGTGACGTCGGCCTGATGGTCACCAAGGAGATGGCCGTACACGGCTGGGACGTCGCGAAGGCCACCGGGCAGGAGTTCGGCGTCTCCGAGGAGGCCGGTGAGTTCCTGCTCGGGGTCGTCGAGGAGTTCGCCGAGATGTACCGCCAGTACGACGGGTTCGGCGACCCGGTGTCCGTGGACGCGAGCGCTCCGGCCTTCCAGCGGGCCCTGGCCCTGTCGGGACGCGACCCCCACTGGACGCGACCGGCCTGAGACGCCCGCGACGCGGGCCCCGGAGGCGGGGGCCCGCGTCACAGGGGGTACCGCAGGATCAGGCGTCGTCCTCGGGGACGAGCACCTTCCCGGACGCCTCGTCCACCACGCGGATCGCGCCCATCGGGCACATGTCGGCGATGTCGAGCACCTCCTCGTCGGGCTCGACCCGTTCCTCGACCGGCTGCGACTTGCCGTTCACCACGGTGAAGTGGCCGGGGACGGCGCTGGCGCACACGCCCGAGCCGATGCAGGTCCGCCGGTTCACCTCGACCAGCCAGCGGGTCGTGTCCACGCTCACCTCACCACCGCACGGGCAGCGCCTGCACGCCGCGGGCCACCGAGTCCTTCCGCCACTGGATCTCCTCGGCGGGCACCGCCAGCTCCAGCGACGGCAGCCGCGTCACCAGGGCGCGCAGCGCGGTCTGCAGCTCCATCCGCGCCAGCGGGGCGCCGAGGCAGTGGTGCAGGCCGTGCCCGAACGCCACGTGCGGGTTGGTCTCGCGGTGGAAGTTCAGTTCGTCGGGCTCCGGGAACACCTCCGGGTCCCGGTTGGCGGCGGCGTAGTTGACCATCACCGCGTCGCCCGCCTTGATGAGCCGTCCGCTCAGCTCGACGTCCTCCTTGGCGATCCGGGTGTTGTCGGACGCCGGGGACAGCGGCGAGTACCGCAGCAGCTCCTCCACCGCCCGGGGCACCAGGTCGGGGTCGGCGACCAGCTCCTCCCAGTGCCTCCGCCGCGACAGCAGCGCGAACACGTGGCTGCCGAGCTGGTTGGCGGTGGTCTTGTGCCCGGCCGCCAGGAGGGTGATGCCGAGCATCACCATCTCCTCCTCGCTGAGCCGGTCCTCGCCGTCCCGCGCGGCGACCAGGCCCGACAGCAGGTCGTCGCGGGGCTCGGCGCGGCGCTGCTCCAGCAGCTCGGCCATGTACTTCTGCAACCGCTCCAGCGCCCCGGTGACCTCCTCCAGCGGCCGGACGTCGCCGACCGACAGCCAGGTGTCCACCAGCCTCCGGAACGTCTGGTGGTCCTCCTTGGGGACGCCGAGCAGCTCGCAGATCACCGTGATCGGCAGCGGCCAGGCCAGCTTCTCGGTCAGGTCGGCGGGCGACCCCGCCGCGACCAGCCCGTCCACCAGCTCGTCCACGATGGCCTGCACCCGCGGGCGGAGCTTCTCCACGCGCCGGTTGGTGAACGCCTTGGCCACCAGCTTGCGCAGCCGGGTGTGCTCGGGCGGGTCCATCGCGACGATGATCGGGTCCTCGAACGCCTGGCGGACGCGGGGTACGTCCTTGCCGATGGTGGCGGCGCGGCTGAACCTCGGGTCGGCCAGCACCACCTTGCTGTCGTCGTACCGGGTGACCAGCCAGGCGTCACCGCCGTAGGGCATGTGGACCCGGGTCACCGGCCGCTTCTCGCGGTACTCGGCGTACTTGGGGTGCATGTCCAGCCGCCGGTACGGGCCGAAGGGGTAGTTCTCCGGCTCTTCCTCCTCAGGCCGGTGCGCCGTGGGCTCCGCCGGGTCCTGGTTCGTGACCGTCATGGATGCGCGCCTTTCGTGAGTGGGTCAGGGAGTGGTGCCGGTCTCCGCGGCGGGCGCCGGTTCCTTGATCTCCGGACGCGTCCGTTCGCGGGCCCGCGGGCGGCTCCAGCGGCGCATCACGGGCGTCTCCACGAACCGGTACAGCACCCAGCCGAAGAACAGCGTCACCGCGAACAGCAGCAGGGTCAGCAGCGTCGCGACCGGGAACGCGTACGTGTCCCCGCCGAACAGCTCGTGCCGCAGGTAGAAGATCGGGATGGCCTGGACGATGTAGAAGCCGAACGACACCGCGCCGAGCCACACCGTCAGCGGACGGTTGAGCAGGGTGCGCTCGCCGCGCAGGTCGGCGCTGGCGGCGGTGCCGATGATGCCCGCGATGGGCACCACCGTGACCAGCGCGAAGTTGAACGGCGACGGGACGACCAGCACGGCCGCGTACGCGACGGCGGCGGTGATCGCGACCGGCACCGCGCCGATCCTCGGCCACCGTCCCGAGGCGACGATCCGGGCGAGCAGCACGCCGAGGATGAACTCCGGCAGCCGCGACGGCGGGAACAGGTACCCGAACCACATCTGCGTCAGCGGCAGCGGGGCCAGCACCAGCGACGGCCCCTCCGGGATGAGGAACCTGGCGGTCAGCGCGACCGCCGCGACGGCCGCCACGGCGCACGCCGCCGCCGTCCACAGCCGCCGCTCGGGGATCCGCGACAGCGGCCGGATCAGGAACGGGAACAGCAGGTAGAACAGCAGCTCCGAGCACAGCGACCAGGCGGGCACGTTGACGCCGCTGGAGGTGTCGGGGGCCCAGCTCCACGAGTGCACCAGGAACAGGTTCGGCAGCCAGGAGTGCAGCGGGGTGAACGCCCCCGCGTACAGGATCATGACCGCCGCCCACACCACCACGTGGTTGGGGTAGATCTTCAGCAGCCGGCGCCGCCAGAACCGGGTGGTCCGCTCGCCGGGCCGCCAGGACCAGGCGATGACGAAGCCGCTCAGCACGAAGAAGAACGACACCCCGACATATCCGGAGGGCTCGAACAGCCGGGCCAGACCCTCCGCGACGGTGTCGTCGGAGTAGAAGTTGATGGGGGCCTGGAGATTCAGCGGATTGTTCAACAGGGCGGCGTGCGCCATGAAGACGAGCAGCGCCGCGAAGAAACGCAGACCGGTGAGGGACGGCAGTGCGGCACCGCGTCCCAGGGCGCCGCCGGAGCGTTCCGAATCGGTGGCCGAAGTCACGACGACCTCACTTTTCCCTCGAAGCGCGAACGTGGGAAAAAGCCGCGCGGGGCGCGACCGGTCAGCCCGCGAGGGCCTTCTGGATGGAGTCGATCGCGCCCTGCAGGTCGGCGGCGATCTGCGCGGCGGCCGAGTGCGGCAGCACGTCGATGGTCCACCGCAGCCGGGCCCCCGAGGAGCCGTCGGCAGGCGGCAGGACCTGCATCGACGCGTGGTGGAAGTCCATGTTCCAGGGGGACTTCAGCACGCTGTAGGCCACCCGGCGGTGCTCCTCGTCCACCGAGACGATCAGTTCCTCGATGGGTTCGGGACCGCCGACGGAGATCCGGCGCAGATCGCCCTCCACGGTGACGTCGCCGAGAAAAGTGATGAGCCGGTTGACCGCGCCGACATCGGCCAGCGCCTCCCATGCGCGTTTTTCGTCGACGCCCACGGAGAACTCTCGAATGATCGAAGCCATATGCCGATACTCGGATACGCGGCTTCGGTCCACCACCCCTGTACGCCCCCTAGGGGACCCCGGTATCCCGGGCCGTCGTCAGGCTCCGATCCCCTGTGCGGTGGCCGCCGCGCGCACTTCCTCCAGCAGCCGCAGGTACTTGTCGGTGTCGTCGGCGTCCATGTCGCAGAAGAACACGTGGTCGATTCCCTTGCCCTGCAGCGCGGCGAGGTCACCGGCGATCTGCTTGGGCGAGCCGCCCAGGAACGGCCGGTCGTCGCCGAGCGGTTCGGCGGTGATCGGGGCGTTGGCGCGGGCCACGACGGTCAGCTTGTCGGCGTCCCGGCCCTCCTCGCGGGCGGCGTCCCGGAAGCGGGTGGCCAGGTCCACGAGCATGGCCTCGGACAGGGCGACGGGGTTGAGGCCGTCGGCGATGCGGGCGGCGCGCCTGACGCCGGGCTCGGTCATGGCCCCGACCAGGATCGGCAGGTGCTCCTGGGCGGGCTTGGGGTTCACCTCCGACGGGGGGATCCGGTAGAAGCGGCCCTCGTGGGAGACGGGGTCGGGGCCCCAGCACGCCC
>DATADI010000654.1:0-5222 GCA_036258615.1 Thermomonospora sp.
CGCCGCGTACGCCGCCGCGCCGAGCACGGCGGCGGCCAGCAGCGCCGCCATGCCGTCGCCCGCCGTCGCCCGCACGGCCAGCGGCAGCAGCCCGAAGCAGGTGCCCGCCAGCACGGCCGCCGCCAGGGTGCCGCGCCCGAACGGGTGCAGGCCGAGACCGAGCCGGAGCTGGAGCAGGGGCACCACGTTGCGGCTCAGCAGGGCGGCGGCCCCGCCGAGCGCCGCTCCCACGAGCCCGACGTGGGGGATGAGGATCACGCTGACGACCACGTTCACGCCCAGCGCGAGGGCGATGTTGGCCAGGTTCCAGGTGGTCTTCCCGGCCATCATCAGCACGACCTCGACCATGCCGGACGCCGCCCGCAGCACCATCGCCAGCGCCAGCACCACCACCACCGACGTGCCGGTGTGGTAGCCCTCCCCGAACAGCCGCAGGATCGGGTCCGCGAACAGCGCCGCCAGCAGGAACAACGGCCAGTTGGTGAGGATCAGCCAGCTGGTGGCGGTCTGGTAGAGGGTGTTGGCCGCACGCCGGTCGTCGTGTGCGAGGACCTCGCTGAGCTGCGGCTGCACCGCCTGCGAGAGGGCCTGGTTGGCGAGCTGCCCCACCACCCGCAGCCGGGAGGCGGCGGTGTAGACGGCGGCCTCCGCCGGGCCGAGCATCGCCGCGACCAGCATGATGTCGAGCCGTTGCAGCAGGATCTGGCTGACGCCCGCCAGCCCGCGCGGCACCGTGTACCGCCAGAACTCGCCCCGCAGCTCGGGGTCGGCCTCGCTGCGCGGGAGCCCCCGGAGCAGGCCCCGTAGCGCTGCCGCCGCCAGCACGGCCGCCAGCAGGTAGGGGGCGGCCCAGGCGGCGGCGACCAGGCCGCTGGCCCCGGCCACCGCGACCCCGCCGACCAGCAGGAGCTGCGCCAGCGGACGGCCGATGTTCTCGACCAGCACCGAGGGCCGCATCCGCCGGAAGCCCTGCGTGGCGGCCAGCGCCGTGTCCGCCACGTTCATGACCGGCAGGAACACCGCCAGCACCCGCAGGTGGACGGCGGCGTCACCGGGATCCCCGCGCACCAGCCACCCGGCCAGCCACGGCGCCGCCGCGAACAGCGCCGCCCCCGCCAGCACCGACCACACCACCACCGGCCGCAGCGCCAGCCGCACCACCGGCGCGATCCGCTCCGGCGTGCCCAGCGAGCGGAACCGGGCGATGAAGTACACCAGGCCGGTCTGCGCGCCGAGCTTGGCGATCGTCCCGAACAGCAGGAACGCCGAGGTCGCCGCGAAGAACACGCCCGCCTCGTCCGGGGAGAACGCGTTGGTGACGATCGCCACGACGAGGATCTGCGCGACCGCCGACAGGCCCGCCCCGGCGATGTTCAGGACGCTGCCGCGCCCCAGCGAGCCGACGTCCGCGCGGGCCGGGGCGCTCATCTCCGCCACGACGGGGTACGCCCGAGCCATACGGCGAGCCGCTCGTCGTACGGCTCGAAGTGCTCCTCCAGCCGCCGCCGCAGCCCGTCCGGCAGCGAGGAGCGGCGGCGCGCGTTGTGCCGCTCGAACACCGGGTCGCCGATCCGGGGCACCCCGAGGAACCGCAGCACCTCGTCGTAGACCGGCTCGGGGTCGGTGAAGAACTCGTGGCTGTCGACGACGTGGATGCGGTCGCGGCCGACGAGCTTCTCCAGCCGTTCGAGCTGCTCGATGTAGCGGCCCCGGGCCAGGTAGCCGTGGTGCTGGTGGCTGTGGCTGCGGTAGGCGGGGTCGGCGGCGATGCGTTCGGCCTCCCCGGCCAGCCGCTCCTCCTCCAGCTCCAGCGCCCGTTCGAACGGCTCGGTCTCGAACCCGCGGCCCCTCTCGTGGGAGTGCGCCGAGTACGCCCGCTCCACCGGGTCGCGGACCAGCATGAGCAGCTTCACGTCCGGCAGGTCCCGCGCGATGCGCTCCCCGGCCAGCGGATGGAACGCGTAGTAGGGGGCCGACTCGAACGCCAGGGGCCGCACGCCGAGCCTGCGTTCGAGGCGGGACGCCGTCGCCAGCAACGGGAAGTGCCCCCGGTACCACGACAGCCCGCGCTCGTAGGAGGTGTCGAAGTAGTGCACGCCCTTGTGCAGCAGCGCCTTGAGCAGCGCCGGATGCTGGTCGAGCGTGCGGTACATCGACGTGGTGCCGCAGCGTTGCGCGCCCACGATGAGGAACCCCGGCAGCATCCGGGCGCGGTGGCTGGCCCGGCCCGCCGTCACCACCGCCGCCTGCGCGAGCCGCTTGTGGGCCGGCGGGCGTGCCGCCTGGTGCTTGTCAGCCATCGTCCCTCTCCACCGTCCGCGCGCCCGCCGCCAGCACGGGCAGCAGCCACGACCCCACGTCGCCCAGCCGGGCCCCCGCCTCGGCCTGCCGGTCGGCCAGATACCGGACGGCCAGCTCCGCGAGGTACAGCAACGCCGTCACCGGCGCGTCCCCGGCGGGCACGCCCAGCGGCGCGAGCACGGCCGGGGCCTCCCTGACCAGCGTCGCCGCCGCCTCCCGAGCGTCGGCGCCCGGCGCGGACACCGCCCGCTGGAGCCGCAGGTGCAGCGCGTCGAACCCCAGCGGCACACCGGTCGCGAACCGCTCCCAGTCCCACACCAGCAGCCCGTCCCGCAGTCCCGCCATGTTCCACGGGGTGAAGTCGCCGTGCCAGGACCCGAACGCCTGCTCAACGCCGCCGCGCCGTTCACCCAGGGCCTCCAGGGCCGGGCGCAGCGCACCGCCGCCGTCCGGCAGCGCCGCGACCCGCTCGTGCAGCGCGCTCCAGTACGGGCTCGCGGCCAGCCGGTGCCGCCGCACCCCGGCCACCCCGGCGATCTCACGCAGCGCCTCGGTCAGCCGGGCCTCGCCCACCGGATGGCGGGGCTCCCACACCGGCAGCGGCGACAGCGCCAGCACGTCCAGCCCCCGCCACCGTCCGGCGTGCAGCACCTCGGGCACCCGGACCGTGCGGAGCGCCGCCGTCGCCACGGTGTGCAGCGCCGCCGTCTCCGCCCGGACCAGCGCCCGCGTCAGGTCGTTCACGCCGACCTTCACGAACGCCACCGGCGGGCCGCCCGGCGCCAGCGCCTGGAGCACCGGCTTGTCGTTCGCGCGCGCGGCGGGCCGCACGTACAGGGCCACGACGACACGCCGCCCGAGCGCCTCGCCGAGATGGGTCTCGATGGTGTCGGCCCCCGCCGGGACGTCGACCCGGGCACGGTGCCGCAGCAGCACGCCCGCCAGCCCCGTCCGGAACGACCAGACCAGGCCCGCCGTCACCAGCCGCGCCGCCCGCGACTCCACCCGTCCGTACGCCCGCAGCGCCGCCACCGCCGCGCCACGGTCGTGCGCGGGCAGCAGCATCCTCGGCCGCCGGGCGTCGGGGACCAGCACGTGCCCGCCGGAACGCCCGAACGTCACCCGCGCTGGCTCCGGCCACAGCAGCCGGACGGTCTCGCCGAGCGCGGCGAGCCGGTCGGCGGTGTCGGTCACCGTCATAGCAGCGTGTCCTCGTCCTTCGGCCGGCCGTTCACCGCCGGGGTCCCCGGCGCCCGGCCGGGGGCCGCGCCGCGCAGGCGCGCCTCCCGGATGCGGCGTTCGCGGGCCGCGACCCGTGCCTTCGCCGCCAGCTCCCGGGCCCTGAGCGCCACCTGCTCCTTCGGGGACGGGTTCAGGGCCATCTCGTTCCGCCACAGCAGCGCGAACGACAGCATGTACAACGGCAACGGCGTGTAGAGCCCGTCATAGATCGTCGAATAGAACAGCACGAGACCCATCGCCAGCACCCCGCCGATCGCGATCGGCGACTGGTCGCGCCGGTACCGCAGCAGCATCCGCAGGAAGAACAGCACGTACAGGCCCGCGCCGACCAGCCCCTGCGAGATCAGCAGCAGCCACAGCTGCCCGTCCGCGCCGAGCGGCGGGTGCTTGCACTCCGGGCAGGAGGACGTCTTGCCGGTCACCGCGGTCTTGTCGCTGCCGACCGCGTACCGGGTGGTGCCGTAGCCGATGATCGGCGAGGTCAGGCTCGCCTCGATGGTCTTGTTGCGGGTGTACGCCCGGATGCCGTCGCTGTGCGGGTTGTTCAGGCGCTCCTGCACGACCCCGTACAGCGGCGACACCACGAACAGGCCCCCGCCGACCACGACCCCCACGGCCAGCGCGGCGATCGCGACCGTACGGCCCCGCAGCGCCATCCGCACCGTCACGTACACCGCGCACGCCGCGATGCCGACCCACAGGCCCCGGTTCAGCCCGTAGATGACCGGGACCAGCGCCACCGCCAGCAGCACCGCGCACATCACCCGGCGCCGCCGCGACCCGTACACCCACCAGCCGATGACGAACCAGATCAGCAGGATGGAGAAGTTGTTGCCCCAGGTGTTGGCCCACTCGAACGGGGCCTCCGGGCGGATCGCCTTGAAGCTGCCCACCCACTGGATCTGCGCGGCGGTGGGGCTGACGATGTTCTGCACGAACTCGTCGCCGCGCAGCCTGCCCGGCAGCAGCAGCTCGAACGGGGCGGTGATGGTGAAGTCCGGCCACAGCACGCCGAGCAGCCCGCCGAGCGTGGTGGTGACGAACAGCGCGCCCATCATCCGCACCAGCGCCAGCCGGGGCAGTTCCCGCTCCGACAGGTTGCCCACGTACAGGACGATGATCGCCACCGACAGGTAGACGGCCAGCCGCAGCGCCACCGTCACGATCCGGCCGAACCCGAACTCCCCGTACGCGCCCGGCGGGTTCTCCGTCAGCATCGACAGGCTGGCGATGTACCACAGCAGGAACAGCAGCCACAGCCCGAACCCGGGCGGCAGTCGCAGGGGACGGCGGGTCAGCAGGCCCAGCGCCATCGGCACCGCGAAGATGATGAAGCTGAACACCCCGATGCCCAGCAGCCACCACAGCGGGTATCCGACCAGCAGCAGGCCCACCGGCCAGGCCGCCAGCGGCAGGTCGCGGAGCCGGGTGGGCTGGGCGGTCAGGTCGCCGTCGGGGGACGGTGCGGGCGGGGCCTCCTCGTCGTCCTCCGCGGGCTCCGGGGGGCCGCTCGGGCGGCGTCCCGGCAGGGACGGGCCGCCGATCGTCGGGACACGGGCCATGACGGGTCAGTGCTTGCCGACGGTGCTGCCCGGCCCGCCGTTGGCGCCGTGGCCGTCCGGCTCGGCGTCCGCACCCTGCCGGGGCCCCGCGGGCGCGGCGGGCGGCGCGGGCGTCGT
>DATADI010000655.1:0-4906 GCA_036258615.1 Thermomonospora sp.
CCCCCCCCCACAATGACCAGATGACGGTCGGTGACGTGCCAGCTGGCGTAGGCCGTGACCAGGGCGAGGAGCAGGGCGGCGGCCAGGCCCACCAGGTGCCGGGACTCGGTGAGGGCGACCGCGTGCCACAGGGTCAGGCCCGCCAGGATCTCCACCGGGGTTCCTCCAGGGGTTCGGGCGCGCCAGGGGGACGGCGAGGGCGGCGCGCGACGCGGCCGAGGCTACCAGCGCACCGCGCCCCAATCGCCCATGATCACCCAAAACGGGCCCGAACCCCGGGAGGGCGGGTGCTCAGTGGAAGAAGTGCCGGACCCCGGTGAGGTACAGGGTGACCCCGGCCTTCTCGCAGGCCGCCACGACCTCCTCGTCGCGGACCGAGCCGCCGGGCTGCACGATCGCGCGGACACCGGCCGCGATGAGCACCTCGGGGCCGTCCGGGAACGGGAAGAACGCGTCGGAGGCGGCCACCGCCGAGGCCGCCCGGTCGCCCGCCCGCCGGACCGCCAGGCGGCAGGAGTCGACCCGGTTGACCTGGCCCATCCCGACACCCACGGTGGCGCCGTCGGCGGCCAGCAGGATCGCGTTGGACTTCACCGCGCGGCAGGCCCGCCAGGCGAACGCCAGGTCGCGCAGGGTGGCCTCGTCGGCGGGCTCCCCGGTCTTGAGCGTCCAGGTGGCGGGGTCGTCGCCGCCGCCGGGGACCTCGGCGTCGATGCGGTCCACGGTCTGCAGCAGCACGCCGCCGTCCACCCGGCGGAACTCCACGCCCTCGGCGGGGCCCTCGGGGCAGCGCAGCAGCCGGATGTTCTTCTTGCGGGTGAGGATCTCCAGGGCCTCGGGCGCGAAGTCGGGGGCCACCACGACCTCGGTGAAGATCCCGGCGACCTGCTCGGCCATCGCCGCGTCCACCGGCCGGTTCACCGCGATCACGCCGCCGTACGCCGACACCGGGTCGCACTCGTGGGCCTTGCGGTGGGCCTCGGCGACGTCCGCGCCGACCGCGATGCCGCACGGGTTGGCGTGCTTGATGATCGCGACACAGGGCTCGGCGAAGTCGTAGGCCGCGCGCCGGGCCGCGTCGGCGTCCACGTAGTTGTTGTAGGACATCTCCTTGCCGTGGAGCTGCTCGGCCCCGGCGAGGCCGCCCTTGCCGTCGGTGTACAGCGCGGCCCGCTGGTGCGGGTTCTCGCCGTACCGCAGGACGGCCGTGCGCTCCCAGGTGCCGCCGAGGAAGTCCGGCCACTCGCTGGACGCGGCGGTCTCGTCGGGCGCGTACGACCCGGCGAACCAGGACGCGACCGCCACGTCGTACGCGGCGGTGTGCGCGAACGCGCGGGCGGCCAGGCGGCGACGCTCCTCCAGGGTGAACCCGCCCGCCCGGACGGCGTCCAGCACCGCGCCGTAGGAGGAGGGGTCGACGACCACGGCGACGCTCGCGTGGTTCTTGGCGGCGGCGCGGACCATGGTGGGCCCGCCGATGTCGATCTGCTCGACGCACTCGTCGGGGCCCGCCCCGGAGGCGACCGTGTCGGCGAACGGGTAGAGGTTCACCACCGCGAGGTCGAACGGCTGGACGTCCAGGTCCTCCAGCTGCTGGAGGTGGCCGTCCTTGCGCCGGTCGGCGAGCAGCCCCGCGTGCACCCGGGGGTGCAGGGTCTTGACCCGGCCGTCCAGGCACTCGGGGAAGCCGGTGAGCTTCTCCACCTTCAGCACCGGCACCCCGGCGTCGGCGATGCGCGCCGCGGTGGAGCCGGTGGAGACGATCTCCACCCCGGCCGCGTGCAGGCCGCGGGCGAGGTCCTCCAGCCCCGTCTTGTCGTACACGCTGATGAGCGCGCGCTTGATCGCCACTCGACTCACGGCCGAGCTCCCCTCATTCGCTTACGTCGTTGTCAGGCCGCGCGGCCGGACCGGCGTCGTTGCAGGTGCGGCATTTCAGGGACACCCGGCGCCCCCTGGCGGTCCAGCCGTCGCGGGCCAGCCGTCCCACCACCTCGATCAGCAGCCGGCGTTCCACCTGCTTGATCCGTTCGTGCAGGGTGTCCTCGTCGTCGTGCCAGCGCACCGGCACCGCCTCCTGGGCGATCACGGGGCCGGTGTCCACGCCCTCGTCGACGAAGTGCACGGTACAGCCGGTCACCTTGACGCCGTACGCCAGGGCGTCCCGCACGGCGTGCGCGCCGGGGAAGGCGGGCAGCAGCGCCGGATGGGTGTTGACGACCCGGCCGCCGAACCGCTCCAGGAACGCCGGGCCGAGGATCTTCATGAACCCGGCGGAGACCACCAGGTCGGGCTCGTGGGCGGCGACCGCCTCGGTGAGCGCCGCGTCCCACGCGCGGCGGTCGGTGAAGTCGGGGACGCGGACCACGAACGTGGGGACCCCGGCGCGTTCGGCGCGCTCCAGACCGGCGATGCCGTGCCGGTCGGCGCCCACGGCGACCACGCGAGCGCCGTAGGCTGGATCCGCGCACGCGTCGAGCAGCGCCTGTAGGTTGGTCCCCGCGCCGGAGACAAGGACGACAAGCCGGGCGGACACCGTGACTCCTTCACCGGACGGGCGGCTGACGATCCCCGCGGTCGGCGGGGCGGCGGGCTGGACGCCGGCCGTTTCGAAAGCCTAGCGGCAGGTGCGGGCGCGGCCGGAGGCGACACCATGAGCGGGAGGACCAGTGAGCGACGAGCCGGGGCAGGGCACCCGTCCGGGGCCTGAGGGGCCGGGCGTCCCCCCGAAGGGCCCCGGGGGCACCAGGACCGACGAGCGCGCGGGGCGGCGGGCGCTGTGGCTCGGGCTGATCGCGCTCGTGGCGATGTTCGTCCCGGTCCTGTCGCTGTTCGCGGCGGTGCCCGCCATCGCCGCCATCGTGATCGGCGTCCACACGCGGCGCGCCGCGCGGCGGGCGGGGGGCAAGGCTCCCGGAGCGCTGCCGGGGCTGATCCTGGGCTCGGTGGCGATGGCGTTCTTCGTGATCGGGATCGGCGCGCAGGTGTACCTGCTGGACGAGACCAACCGCTACAGCAAGTGCCAGAACGCCGCGAACACCATCGAGGAGGAGCGGCAGTGCAAGGACCGGCTGGCCCGCGACATCGAGAAGAAGTTCGGGCTGCCGAAGGGCACCATCAAGGGCGACAGCCTGCCGTTCTAGGCGGAGGTCAGTCCTCCGCCGTGTCGTCGCGCAGGACGTAGATCGCCCCGCCGCGCGTCTCGGTCCGTTCCGGCTCCTCGCGCTGCGCCCCGGACGGCTCAGGCCCAGGCTGGGGCTCGGGCTCCGGTTCCGGTTCCGATTCCGGGGCGGGTTCCTCGGCCGGTGGTTCGGGTGGGGTCTCCTCCACGGTCTCGCGGACGCGGGGCCTGCGTGCCCGGCGCGGGGTGAGGACCGGCTCGGCCTCCTCGAACTCCACCGGCTGCGCCACCACGGGCACCGGCTTGGAGGGACGCGACGCGGGCGGCGGAGGCTCGGCCGGGGCGGGCGTGGCCACCGGGGGCGGTGTGGGCTTCGGCGCGGCCTGCGGTACGCGGCGGCGGCGCGGGCGTTCGGGCCGTTCCCGCCTACGGGGACGTCGCGGTCGGCGGGGGCGGCGGGGTGTCTCGTCCGGTTCGGTGGGGGCGGCGGCACGGCGCAGCATCCGCCAGTTGATCAGCCAGGCGGTGATGGCGGCGGCGATCCCGACCTCCAGCGCGGCCATCAGCCCCACGCGCCACGGCGACGGCCCCATGACGGTGAGCCGGCCGCCGCCCAGCGGGCCCCCGGACAGCGCCGCGAGCACCGCCGCCACGGCCCCGGTCAGCACCCCCGACAGGAACCCCCACATCGGCGCGGCCTCGTGCGTGGCGCTGGGCATGGACCGGATGGTCAGGGCCCCCGCCACCGCGCCCGCCACGAACGGCATCGCCAGCACCGTCAGGGACAGCGCCGGAGCCGGACCCGCCTCGGGCAGCGCGGCCAGCGGCGGGAACGACGGCACCACGTCCAGGAACACCCCGGTCGGCGACACGCTGGTGCCACGGCCCACCGCGAACCCGGGCCCGATCGCGTACGCCATCCCCCAGATCACCGCGTTGGGCAGGAACGCCATCTCCACCAGCAGGAGCAGCACTCCCCCGACGACCCCCGGGGCGAGTTCGTCGTACAGCTCGGTGGCCTGTGACAGGTGCATGGCCAGGGACGCCCCGACGAGCACCGCACCGGAGGCGACCAGCACCCCCAGCGCCCCGAGGACCCCGACGACCAGCGACCGGGGTCGTTCCGGCAGCAGCCGCAGCAACGCCCCGACCCCGGAGCGGACCCGGCGGCCCCGGGCGGCGACCAGCGCCCGCGCCGCGCCGAGCCCGCCCGCCACCATGGCGACGAAGAACGAGGCGACCAGCGCCTGCCAGGCCGACGGGCGCACCACCTCCGTGGACGCCGCCAGCGCCAGCAGCACCGCCAGCACCGCGTACGGCACCGCCAGGGCCAGCGCCACGTGCAGCACGCCGATCCGGCGGCGGCGCGGCACCCCGGCGGCCCGGATGATCCAGCTTCCGCTGCGGTACAGCAGCGCGCCCGGCAGCACGGTCAGCCCGAGCGGCAGCATGCCGACCCGGCCGTCGGACAGCGAGAACCCGGCGTGGTGGGCGACCAGCCAGAAGTTGACCGCCGTGCGGAACACGCCGGGCAGCCCGGCTCCGAGGGCGGTGCGGGGCGCGGCGATCCAGCCGATGAGGGTGACGGTCGTCAGCACCGCCAGCCCGATGCCGACGCACCAGGACGCGGCCACCAGCCCGGTCACGGCGAGCGGCCGGGCCGGCGCCCCCGCCTCTGCCCGCTCGGTGACCCGCTCGGTGACCCGCTCGGCGGCCCGCTCGGGAGGCCGCTCGGCGCGTTCGGGGGGCCCGGGGGGCGTGGGCCGCCGGCGGGGCGGGCGTCGT
>DATADI010000656.1:0-9230 GCA_036258615.1 Thermomonospora sp.
GCGTCGCCGCGGTCCCGCAGCGCCGCCGGTTCCAGCCGGGCGGTGACCACGGCGGGCCGGCCGAGC
Source organism: Thermomonospora sp. (assembly GCA_036258615.1). Taxonomy (GTDB): domain Bacteria; phylum Actinomycetota; class Actinomycetes; order Streptosporangiales; family Streptosporangiaceae; genus Thermomonospora. Next base: position 67 of record DATADI010000656.1, read on the forward strand.
GTGAGCGCGGTGTCGAACAACGCCAGCCCGGCGTCCGCGGTGAGCGGAACGACCCCGCTGCGGGCGATGCGCGCCCGGTCGGCGTCGCCGAGCCCGCCGGTCATGGCGCTCTCCTCCGACCACAGGCCCCACGCCAGGCTCACGGCGGGCAGCCCCAGCGCGTGCCGGTGCCGGGCCAGGGCGTCCAGGAAGGTGTTCGCCGCTGCGTAGTTGGCCTGTCCCGCGTTGCCGAGCACCCCGGCGAGCGCGGAGAACATCACGAACGCCGCCGGTTCCAGGTCGCGGGTGAGGTCGTGGAGGTTCCACGCCCCGTCCACCTTCGCGCGCAGCACCGCGTCGAAACGGCCCGGGTCCAGGGTCGTCAGGACCCCGTCGTCCAGGACCCCGGCCGCGTGCACCACGGCGCTCAGCGGCGGCCGCACCTCGGCGAGCAGCGCGGCGAGCGCGTCCCGGTCGGCGGCGTCGCAGGCGGCGATGGTCACCTCGGCGCCGTGCGCGGTCAGCTCGGCCTCCAGGGCGAGCGCGCCCTCGGCGTCCCGGCCGCGCCGTCCCGCCAGCAGCAGGTGCCGGACCCCGTGCCGGGTGACCAGGTGCCGGGCGAGCAGCGCCCCGAGCGTCCCGGTGCCACCGGTGATCAGGACGGTGCCCTCGGCGGGGAACGCGGGCTCGGCGGGCGTGGCCCCTGCGGTCATCGGCGTCAGGCGCGGCACCTGGACGGTGCCGTCCCGCAACGCGAGCTGCGGCTCCCCGGTGGCCAGCGCCGCCGGGACGGCGGCGAGCGAGGCGTCCGCCTCGTCCAGGTCCAGGAGGACGAACCGGCCGGGGTGCTCGGTCTGCGCGGAGCGCACCATCCCCCACAGCGGCGCGTGCACCAGGTCGGTGCCGTCGCTCGCGCCCCGGGTGACGACCACCAGCCGCGCCCCGTCGAACCGCTCATCCGCCAACCAGTCCTGGAGGAGGCCGAGCAGGTCACCGGTGGCCTCCCGGACGGCGGCGGGGACGTCCTCGCCGGAGTCGGGAAGGTAGGGCGCGAACACGGTGTCGGGGACGGGTTCGCCACCGTCCAGCGCCTCCCGCAGCCCGGCGAACCCCGCGTACGCCTCGCCCAGCCCGTCCAGGCCGGGGCGGAGCGACGCCCACCGTGAGGCGCGCCCGGACGGTCCCACCGGCGCGGGGCCCCAGGTCAGCTCGAACACCGACCGGTGGTGCGCCCGCCGGGCCGCCCCCGCGAGCCTCTCGGCCGGAGTGGCGCGGAACCGGATCGACTCCACGGTCGCCACCAGGGCACCCGCCGGATCCGTGAGCGTCAGCGCCAGCTCACCCGGCCCGGTCACCGCCGCCCGCACCCGCACGGCGGTGGCCCCGGCGGCGTGCAGGGACACGCCCCGCCACGCGAACGGAAGCCAGACCTGCTCGCCGCCGTCCTCGGAGCCGGGCAGCAGCCCGCCGAGCGCCACGGTGTGCAGGGCCGCGTCGAGCACGGCCGGATGCAGCCAGAACCGCCCCTGGGCGTCCTCGGGCTCCTGGGCGTCCTGCTCGGGCAGCGCGACCTCGGCGAGGACGACGCCGTCCTGCCGCCACGCCGCCCCGAGACCCTGGAACAGCGGCCCGTAGTCGTAGCCGCGCGCGGCCAGGTCGGCGTAGAAGTCGCCCACCGGGACCGGCTGCGCGTCCACCGGAGGCCACGCCCCGCCGGACACGTTCGGTACGGCGGGGTCACCGCTGGCGATCATCCCGGTGGCGTGCCGGACCCACTCCGCCCCGTCCTCGCCCGCCGGACGGGAGTGGACGGCGAACTCGCGGCCTCCCGACCCGTCCGGCGCCGACACGGTGAGCTGCACCTGGACCGCGCCGTCGTCCGGCACCACCAGCGGGGCGTGCAGGGCCAGCTCGCCGACCCGCCCGGACCCGGTCCGCTCGGCGGCGTGCAGGGCCAGTTCGAGGTACGCGGTCGCGGGCAGCAGCGTGGTCCCCGCGATGGCGTGGTCGGCCAGCCACGGATGCGTCCGCAGCGAGATCCGCCCGGTGAACACCGTCCCCTGGCCGTCCGCCAGCTCGACCGCCGCGCCCAGCAGCGGATGGTCCGCGCCGCCGAGCCCCAGGTCCGCGGCTTCGGCGGGGGACATCGGCGCCTTGAGCCAGTACGGCCTGCGCTCGAACGGGTAGGTCGGCAGCTCCACCGGCCGCCCGGACCGCCCGCCCAGCACCGCCGTCCAGTCCACGGCGACGCCGGTGGTGTGGGCCTGGGCGAGCGCGGTCATCACCGTGACCGCCTCGGGCCGGTCGCGGCGCATCGCGGGGACGGCGGTGGCGGTGTCGTCGAGGGTGTTGCGGGCGAGTGCGGTGAGGGTGGCGTCGGGTCCGATTTCGAGGTACGTGGTGACGCCTGCTTGCTGGAGGGTTTGGACGCCGTGGTGGAAGCGGACGGCTTCGCGGACGTGGTTGACCCAGTACTGCGGGGTGGTGGCCTCGTTGATGTGTCCGCCGGTCACGTTCGACACGAGCGGGATGCTCGGCGGGTTGTAGGTGAGGCGTTCGGCCACTTCCTGGAAGGCGGTGAGCATGCCGTCCATGTGGGGTGAGTGGAAGGCGTGGCTGACCGTGAGCCGCCGGGTCTTTTCGAAGTTCTGCGCGATGGCGAGGACGGTGTCCTCGTCACCGGAGATGACAACCGAGGTGGGTCCGTTGATGGCGGCGATGGAGACGCCCCCGCGCAGGTGGGGGAGGACGTCGTCTTCGGTGGCCTGGATCGCGACCATGGCTCCACCCGTGGGGAGCGCTTGCATCAGTCGGGCGCGGGCGGCCACTAGCGTGCAGGCGTCATCGAGCGAGAGGATCCCGGCGACGTGGGCGGCGGCCAGCTCACCGATGGAGTGCCCGAGGAGATGGTCGGGGGTGACTCCCCAGTGCTCGAACAGTCGGTAGAGCGCGACCTCCAGCGCGAAGAGCGCGGTCTGGGTGTATTCGGTCTGGTGCAGGCGCGGGTCGTCGCCGGAGAACATCACCTCCTTGACGGGGATCTCGAACCGGCTCACGACCTCGTCCAGCGCTGAGGCGAAGACGGGGTAGGTCTCGTACAGCTCGCGGCCCATCCCCGCCCGCTGGCTGCCCTGGCCGGTGAACAGGAACGCCACCTTCCCGGTCGTCCGGGTGCCGCTCACCAGGTGGGGTGCGGACTCGCCGCGGACGAGTGCCGCGAGGCCCGCCACAAGGGTGGCCCGGTCCTCGCCGAGCACGGCGGCCCGGTGGTCGAACGCGGTACGGCCGGTCAGCGCGCGGGCGACGTCCGCGACGTCCAGCCCGGGGTCCTCCGTCGCCAGGTCGTGCAGCCGCCGCGCCTGGTCCCGGAGGGCGGACTCGGTCCTCGCCGAGATCAGCCACGGCACGGGACCGGTGGTGGCGGAGATCTCGGCGGGCGCGTCGGAGGGCGGGGCCTGCTCGATGATGACGTGGGCGTTCGTGCCGCTGATCCCGAAGGAGGACACGCCCGCCCGGCGCGGCTCCCCGGTCTCCGGCCAGGGCCGGTCCTCGGTCAACAGGGACACCGCGCCCGCCGACCAGTCCACGTGCGGGGTGGGCTCGTCCACGTGCAGGGTCCGGGGGAGCAGGCCGTGCCGGATGGCCTGGACCATCTTGATGACCCCGGCGACCCCGGCGGCGGCCTGGGTGTGCCCGATGTTGGACTTGAGCGCCCCCAGCCACAGCGGACGGTCGTGCGGGCGGCCCTGCCCGTAGGTCGCCAGGAGGGCCTGCGCCTCGATGGGGTCGCCCAGGGTGGTGCCGGTGCCGTGCGCCTCCACGGCGTCCACCTGCGTCGCCGACAGGCCCGCGTTGGCCAGGGCCTGCCGGATGACCCGCTGCTGGGAGGGGCCGTTGGGCGCGGTGAGGCCGTTGCTCGCGCCGTCCTGGTTCACGGCGGTGCCCCGGACGATCGCCAGCACGCGGTGCCCGTGGCGGCGCGCGTCCGACAGGCGTTCCAGCAGCAGCAGGCCCGCGCCCTCACCCCAGCCGGTGCCGTCGGCCGCCGCCGCGAACGGCTTGCAGCGGCCGTCCGGGGCCAGCCCGCGCTGACGGCTGAACTCCAGGAAGATGCTGGGGCTGGCCATCACGGTGACCCCGCCCGCCAGCGCCAGGTCGCACTCGCCGCTGCGGATCGCCTGGCACGCCAGGTGCAGGGCGACCAGGGAGGACGAGCAGGCGGTGTCCACGGTGACGGCGGGGCCCTCCAGCCCCAGCGTGTAGGCCACCCGCCCGGACGCGACGCTGGTGGTGGTGCCGGTGAGGAAGTAGCCGCCCGTCCCGTCGGGGACCTTCCGCAGCGGTGAGGCGTACTCCTGGGCGATGACCCCGGTGAACACCCCCGTCCGGCTGCCGCGCAGCGTGGTGGGGTCGATCCCGGCGCGTTCGAACGTCTCCCAGGCCGTCTCCAGCAGGATCCGCTGCTGGGGGTCCATCGCCAGGGCCTCACGGGGGGAGATCCCGAAGAACGCGGCGTCGAAGTCGGCGGCGTCGTACAGGAACCCGCCGTGCCGCACGTAGAACCGTCCGGGACGGCCGGGCTCCGGGTCGTACAGCCGGTCCACGTCCCAGCCCCGGTCGGCGGGCAGCTCGGCGACCACGTCGGCGCCGTCGGCGACCAGCCGCCACAGCGCCTCCGGGGACCGCGCCCCGCCGGGGAAGCGGCAGCCCATGGCCACGATCGCGACCGGCTCGTCGTCCACCGCCCCGGCGGCGCGCACGGCGGGCACGTCGGCGGCCTCCTCGCCCAGCAGCTCCCCACGCAGGTGGCGGGCGAGCGCGGCCGGAGTCGGGTGGTCGAACACCAGGGTCGTCGGCAGCCGCAGGCCGGTGGCCGCACCGAGCCGGTTGCGCAGCTCGACGGCGGTGAGGGAGTCGAAGCCCAGCTCCTTGAACGCCCGCTCGTCGTCGATGCCGTCCGCGTCCTGCCGCCGGAGCACCGCGACCGTCGTGGCGCGGACGAGGCCCAACACCAGATCGTGCTGGTCGGCCTCGGTGAGCCCGGTGAGCCGCTGCGCCCAGGACGACGCCCCGGCCGCCCGCCGCGCCGAGGCGGGCACCAGGGCGCGCAGCACCGGCGGGAGGGTCCCCGCCTCGGCCGACGCTCGCAGGCCCGCACGCTCGATCCGGGCCGCCGCCACCACCGGACGCCCCGGCGTGAGGGCCGCGTCGAACAGCGCCACGCCCTCCTCGTCACCGATCGGGAGAACGCCCGCGTCGGCCATCCGCGCCCGGTCGGCCGCCGCCAGCTCACCGGTCATGGCCCCGGCCTGCTCCCACAGGCCCCAGGCGATGCTGGTGGCGGGAAGCCCGTGCGCGTGGCGGTGGTGGGCGAGGGAGTCGAGGAAGGTGTTGGCGGCGGCGTAGTTGGCCTGTCCGGGGTTGCCGAGTGTTCCGGCCAGGGAGGAGAACAGGACGAACGCGTCGAGGTCGTGGGTGAGTTCGTGCAGGTTCCAGGCTGCGTCGATCTTGGGTCGCAGGACGGTGTCCAGTCGCTCGTGAGTGAGCGAGGTCAGTACTCCGTCGTCCAGGACTCCGGCGGCGTGCACCACAGCGGTCAGCGGGCGCTCGATGCTGGTGAGCAACTCGGCCAGGGCCGCACGGTCAGCGACGTCGCAGGCGACGATGGTGACCTGCGCGCCGAGGGCGGTCAGGTCCGTCTTCAGCTCGGTTGCGCCTTCGGCGACTTCGCCTCGGCGGCTGGTCAGCAGCAGGTGCTTCACCCCGTGCTCGGTGACCAGGTGCCGGGCGATCAGGGAGCCCAGCGCCCCCATGGCACCGGTGATCAGGACGGTGCCCTCCGGGTCGAGGGTCGTCGTCGGCTGCTCCTCGGCCGGAGCCCTGACCAGGCGGGGTACGGTCGGCGTCCCGTTCCGCACCGCGATCTGCGGCTCACCGGTGGCCAGCGCGGCGGGCAAGGCGGCGAACGCGTCGTCCAGCCCGTCCACGTCCACGAGCGTGAAGACGCCCGGGTGTTCCGACTGCGCCGACCGGATCAACCCCCACACGGCCGCAGCGGCGGGATCGGGTGACTCGCCCACCGCGCCCTGAGTGAGCACCACCAGCCGTGACGAGGCAAGACGTTCGTCGGCGAGCCACTCCTGAGCGACCCGCAGGACCTCCTCAGCAGCGGCATGAGCGTCGGCGGCCAGGTCGTCTCCGGTACCCGGGGTGACGGTGTGGACCACCGTTGCGGGGACATCGCCTCCCTCGGCGAGGACCTCCCGCGCCGCCGCCAGGTCGAGCAAGGACTCGTCCCGAACGGCGGCGGGCGCGACGGGCACCCACTCCAGGACGAACAACGAACGGTGCTCCCGGCCCGCCGAGGCGGCCACCTCACCTTCACGCGCGGGCCGCAGCCGTACGGACTCGATGGTTGCGACGACCGCACCGGAGGTGTCGAAGAACGTCACCTCGGCCGTACCGTCGTCGCCGCGCGTCAGGTGAAGCCGCGCGGCGGTACCCGCAGGGGCGTGCAGTTCGATGCCGGTGAGGGCGTCGGGCAGGAGGACGCTTCCCGTGGTGTGACCGGCCTCGGCGAGGAGCTGGAACACCGCCTCCAGCAGACCCGGGTGGACGGCGTGCCCCTCGATGTCGGTGTCCTCGGGAAGGGCCAGTTCGGCGAACACGTCATCGCCTCGCCGCCAGGCCCGCTCGAACGCGTGCAGCGGCTCCCCGTACTCGTGCCCGTGGTCGGCGAGCCGGTCGTACAGGCCATCGACGTCGATCGGCGTCGCCCCGGCCGGAGGCCACGCGGGCGCCTCCACGGCGGGGGCAGTCCCGGCCGACGCGACGAGCCGGCCGGTGGCGTGCAGGATCCACGGCTCGTCGTCCTCGTCGGCGCCAGGCCGGGAGTGCACGGTCAGCTCGCGGGAGCCGTCACCGTTCGGGGCCGAGACGGAGACCTGGAGATGGCGGGACGCGTCGGGCACCAGCACCAGCGGGGCCTTCACGTCCAGCTCCGCCACCCGCCCGAGGCCCACATAGTCGGCGGCGTGCAAGGCCAGGTCCACCAGCGCGGACCCAGGGAGCACCGTCGTGCCCGCGAGGGAGTGGCCGGTCAGCCAGGGCCGGGTGTCGGGGGAGACACGGCCGGTGAGGATGGTCGCCGCGCCGTCCGCCAGCGTCACCGCCGCGCCGAGGAGCGGGTGGCCCGCGGTGGTCAGCCCGGCCGCGCCGAGGCTCCCGGCGTCGGCCACGGGGTCCAGCCAGTAGCGGCGGCGCTGGAAGGCGTAGGTCGGCAGGTCGATGGTGCGGCCCCCGGCTCCGAGCACGGCCGTCCAGTCCACGGGCAGCCCGGCGGTGTGCGCGTGGGCGAAGGCGGTGTGCAGCTGGGCGAGGTCGCCGTGGTCGCGGCGGAGCGTGCCGGTGACGAGCGTCCTCGCGGGCTCGGGCACGGTGTCCTGGATGCCGAGGGTGAGGATGGGATGCGCGCTGGTCTCGATGAACGCGCGGTGCCCGTCCTCGGTGAGGGCCCTGACCGCCTCGTCCAGCCGCACCGGGTGCCGCAGGTTCCGGTACCAGTAGTCGGCGTCGAGTCCGGCGGTGTCCAGGAGGCCGCCGGTGAGGGTCGAGGAGAACGTCACCTCGGAGGAGCGGGGACTGATCCCGGCCAGCGCCCGCAGGATCTCGTCCCGGACGGGCTCCACGTGCGCCGAATGGGACGCGTAGTCCACCGGGACCCGGCGGGCCCGCACGCCCTCCTCCTCGTACGCGGCGACCAGCCGGGCGATGGCGTCGGCGTCGCCGGACACCACCGTGGCGGCCGGTCCGTTCACAGCGGCGATGCTCAGCGCGTCGCCATACTCGGTGATGCGTTCGGCCACGGTGGAGGAGGGCAGGGGGATGGCGGCCATGCCGCCGTGTCCGGTGATGGCGGTGATGGCCTGGCTGCGCAGGGCGACGATCTTCGCGGAGTCCTCCAGGGTCAGGGCTCCGGCGACGTAGGCGGCGGCGATCTCGCCTTGGGAGTGGCCGACGACGGCTTCGGGACGGACTCCGGCGTGCTTCCAGACCTCGGCCAGGGAGATCATCACGGCCCACAACACGGGCTGCACGACGTCCACGCGCTCCAGAGACGCGGCACCCTGGCGGAGGACGTCGAGCAGCGACCAGTCGATGTAAGGCTTCAGTGCCTCGGCGCAGGCTTCGATCTGGGCGCGGAAGACGGGGCTGGTCTCCAGGAGGTCCGCCGCCATGCCTTCCCACTGCGACCCCTGTCCCGGGAACACGAACACCGTCTTGCCGAGATCGATCGCCGTGCCGGACACCACGGCGGGCGACTCACGCTCCTCGGCGAGCGCCGCCAGCGCCTCGGCCAGCGCGTCCCGGTCCTGGCCGATGACGACGGCGCGGTGGTCGAACGTGCCGCGCGCCGTGATGAGCGTGTGCGCCAGGTCCCGCGGGTCGGCGTTCGTGGCGGCGAGGTGGTCGCGGAGCCGGGCGGCCTGCTCCAGCAGCGCGGGGCGGCTCCGGGCCGACACGATCCATGGGAACGGGCCCGGCGTCTCCTCGGCGGGCGGCTGCTCGGCGGGTTCGGCCTGCTCGATGATGACGTGGGCGTTCGTGCCGCTGATCCCGAACGAGGACACCGCCGCGCGCCGGGGGCCATCCGTCTCCGGCCACGGCTCGTTCTCGGTGAGCAGGGACACCGCCCCCGCCGACCAGTCCACATACGGGGACGGCTCGTCGATGTGCAGGCTCCTGGGCAGCATCCCGTGCCGGATGGCCTCCACCATCTTGATCACCCCGGCCACCCCGGCGGCGGCCTGCGTGTGACCGATGTTCGACTTGATCGAACCGAGCCGCAGGGGCCTGTCCTCGGGGCGGTTCTGCCCGTAGGTGGCCAGGAGCGCCTGGGCCTCGATGGGGTCGCCGAGACGGGTGCCGGTGCCGTGCGCCTCGACGGCGTCCACGTCGGCGGATCCGAGACCCGCGTTCGCGAGGGCCTGCCGGATCACCCGCTGCTGGGAGGGGCCGTTGGGGGCCGACAGTTGGCTGCTGGTGCCGTCCTGGTTGACGGCGCTGCCCTTGATGACCGCCAGGATCGGGTGCCCGTTGCGCTGCGCGTCCGACAGCCGTTCCAGCAGGAGCAGGCCCGCGCCCTCACCCCAGCCGACCCCGTCGGCCTGGGCGGCGAACGCCTT
>DATADI010000657.1:0-12230 GCA_036258615.1 Thermomonospora sp.
GGCCGGTGTCCATCCCCTTCGGCGACGTCGCCCAGGTGATCGGGCACCGCTACCTGCCCGGCCTGGTGGAGACCGCCCCCACCGGGCCGCGATCGGTGATCGTGCTGGACATCCGGCTGCCCCGGGTCCTGCTCGGCGCCGCCGTGGGGCTGGGGCCGGTGTCGATCCCGGTCGGCGACGTCGCCCGGGTGGTCGGGCAGCGCTACCTGCCGGGCCTGGTGGACGGAACGCCGACCGGGCCGCAGGCGGTGATCGTGCTGGAGATCCGGCTGCCCCAGGTGCTGCTCGGCGCGGCGGTGGGGGCCGGTCTGGCGGCCGTGGGGACGGTGCTCCAGGCGGTGCTGCGGAACCCGCTGGCCGACCCGTACCTCATCGGGGCCAGTTCGGGGGCGTCGTTCGGGGCCGTCCTGGTGATCATCGTGGGGGTCGCGCCGTTCGGGGTGTTCTCGCTGCCGGTGGCGGCGTTCCTCGGGGCGATGGCGGCGTTCGGGCTGGTCATGGTGCTGGCCGGGGGGCGGGGGCTGCTCGCGCCGACCCGGCTGATCCTGGCGGGCGTGGCGGTCGCCGCGTTCACCGAGGCCGTCACCCACTACCTGGTGCTGACCTCGCCGGACAAGGAGGTCCGGTCGGCGATGTTCTGGATGCTCGGCGGTCTCGGCGGCACCCAGTGGCGCGACATCGGCGTCCCGATCGCCGTGGTCGTCGCGGGCACCGTGTGGTTCTGGACGCAGAGCGGCAGGCTCAACGCGCTCGTCCTCGGCGAGGAGGGCGCCACCAGCCTCGGGCTGGAGGTGGACCGGGTCCGGCGGCGGCTGGTCGTGGGCTGCGCGCTGGTCATCGGCGCGGTCGTCGCCGTCAGCGGCGGCATCGGGTTCGTGGCGCTGATGGTCCCGCACGCGGTGCGGCTGGTGGTCGGCGGCGACAACCGCCGGGTGCTGCCGCTGGCGGCGCTGACCGGCGCGATCCTGCTGGTGTGGGTTGACGTGGGGGCCCGCATGCTCAACCGGCCCGACGAGATCCCGATCGGGGTCATCACCGCGGTGCTCGGCGCGCCGTTCTTCCTCGTCCTGCTGCGCCGCGCGGACCGGGGGAGGTGGCGATGAGCGCCGTCCCGGTGGAGATCGACGACCTCGGCTGGGCTCCCGCCGGGCTGTCGGGCATCACCCTGCACGTGCCGCCGGGCCAGATCGTCGGGCTGCTCGGGCCCAACGGCAGCGGCAAGTCCAGCCTGCTGCGCTGCGTCTACCGGAGCATCCGCCCCGACACCGGCACGGTCCGCGTGGACGGCTCCGACGTCTGGCACACCCCGGCGCGGACCGTCGCCCGGAAGGTGGCGGTGCTGACCCAGGACGCCCCGGCGGACCTGGAGAACACCGTCGAGCAGATCGTGGCGCTCGGCCGCATCCCTCATCAGGGGCCGCTCGGCGGGCTGTCGGCCGCCGAGCGCCGCATCGTGGCGGACGCGATGCGGCGTTGCGACATCGAGCACCTCGCCCATCGCTCGATGGCGACCCTGTCGGGCGGTGAACGGCAGCGCGTCCAGCTCGCCCGTGCCCTCGTGCAGGAACCCCGCCTGCTGATCCTGGACGAGCCCACCAACCATCTGGACCTGCGCCACCAGGTGGACCTGTTGCGCCTGGTCGGGGGACTGGGGGTGACCGCGCTGATCGCCCTGCACGACCTGCAGCTGGCCGCCGCCGCGTGTCACCGCCTCGTGGTGCTGAACGAGGGACGGATCGTCGCGGACGGAAGCCCCGTGGACGTGGTCACGGCCGAGCTGCTGCGGGACGTCTACCAGGTGGACGCCGAGGTCACGCCGGGCCCCGACGGGCTGCCAAGGGTGGCGATCCGGCTGCACCCCGACCCCGTTCCGGCGGTGCCCGCCGAGGGGTGAGCGGCGCTCAGCCCGGGGTGTCCGTGAGGCCCAGGCGCAGGTGCTCCACGTGGTAGAGCGCGTGGTCGAGGAGTTCGGCGACGTGGTCGTCGTACAGGGCGTACACCACGGACCGGCCCTGCCGCGTGCCGGTGACCAGGCCGAGGTTGCGCAGCAGCCGCAGCTGGTGTGAGCACGCCGACTGCTCCATGCCCACGGCGGCGGCCAGCTCGGTCGCCGCGCAGGGACCCTCGCGCAGCCGGGACAGGATCAGCAGCCGGGACGGCGTGGCCAGGGCCTGGAGGGTCGCGGCGACCTTCGGCGCGTTGCCCGGGGTCAGGCGCGCGCGGGGGACGGCGCTGCGGGCGGGTTCGGCGGCTGCATGGCCCATGGCCTCATCCTACGGGCGGGACCATGTCATGAATTGATGTTCATATGTTCCTGTATTGTGTGCCGGGTCGGACCGTCCCCGCCCTGAAGGAACATCCCGGATGGCCTCCACCGTCACCGCCCCGGCCGCGCGCCGGACCCGGATCCTCGCCCTGCCCGAGGCGCGCTGGGCGACGGCCGCGCTGGGATTCTTCCTGGTCGCGCTGCCACTCGACCTGCTGGGCGCGCCCGCGTGGGCCTGGGGGCCGCTCTACGCCCTCACCTACGTGACGGGCGGCTGGGAGCCCGCGTGGGCCGGGCTGCGAGCGCTGCGGGACAAGACGCTGGACGTGGACCTGCTGATGGTGGTCGCCGCTCTCGGCGCCGCGTCGATCGGCCAGGTCCTGGACGGCGCGCTGCTCATCGTCATCTTCGCCACCTCCGGAGCCCTGGAGGCGGTCGCCACCGCGCGGACCGCCGACTCGGTGCGCGGGCTGCTCGACCTGGCCCCGGCCACCGCCACCCGGCTCCTGCCCGACGGCGGCGAGGAACGGATCCCCACCGAACGGCTCACCGTCGGCGACACGATCCTGGTACGACCCGGCGAGGGCATCGGCGCCGACGGCCGGGTCCTGGAGGGGGCCAGCGACGTCGACCAGGCCACCATCACCGGCGAGGGGCTCCCGGTCGCGAAGGGCGTCGGCGACGAGGTGTTCGCAGGGACCCTGAACGGCACCGGCGTGCTGCGCGTCCGCGTCGAACGCGACCCGGCGGACTCGGTCATCGCGCAGATCGTGAAGATGGTGGAGGAGGCCGTCGAGACCAAGGCCCCGACGCAGCTGTTCATCGAGAAGGTCGAGCAGCGTTACTCGCTCGGGATGGTCGTCGCCACGCTGGCGCTGTTCGCCGGGCCACTGCTGTTCGGCGCGGACCTGCGGTCCACGCTGCTGCGGGCGATGACGTTCATGATCGTGGCCTCGCCGTGCGCGGTGGTGCTGGCCACGATGCCGCCGCTGCTGTCGGCCATCGCCAACGCCGGACGCCATGGCGTGCTGGTGAAGTCCGCCGTGGTCATGGAACGGCTCGGCCAGGTCGACCGGGTCGCCCTGGACAAGACCGGCACCCTGACCGAAGGCGTTCCCCAGGTCACCGACGTGCGGCCCCTGCCGTTCTCCGGGCTGGACGAGGACGCGTTGCTGGCTCTCGCTGCCGCCGTCGAACACCCCAGCGAGCATCCCCTGGCCCGCGCCGTCGTGGACGCCGCACGCCAGCGGTCCCTCGACATCCCGGAGGCGCGCGACTTCGGCTCCGCGCCCGGCGTCGGGGTGACGGCGACCGTCGAGGGCACCGTCGTACGGGCCGGTGCCCCGGCCAGGCTCCTCACCGGCACCGCCGACGAGACCGTACGGCAGGAGATCACCGCATTGGAGGAGGCGGGGCGTACCGCGGTCGTGGTGCTGCGCGGGGAAGACCCGGTGGGGGTCCTCGGCATCGCCGACCGGGTGCGCCCGGACGCCGCCTCCAGCGTCGCCTCGCTCACCGCGCTCACCGGTTCGGCTCCCGTGCTGGTCACCGGGGACAACGAACGCGCCGCCGCGCGGCTGGCCGCCGAGGTCGGCGTCACCGACGTGCGCGCCGGTCTCCTGCCGCAGGACAAGGTCGCCGTGGTCAGGGACCTGGACACCGCCGGGCACCGGGTCCTGATGGTCGGCGACGGGGTCAACGACGCGCCCGCGCTCGCCGCCGCCCACGTCGGCGTCGCGATGGGCCGGGCGGGTTCGGACCTGGCGCTGGAGACCGCTGACGCGGTCGTCGTCCGCGACGACCTCACGGCGATCCCCGCCGTCACGGCGCTGTCCCGCCGCGCCCACCGGCTCGTCGTCCAGAACCTGGTCATCGCGGGCGTGTTCATCGCCGGGCTGGTCGCCTGGGACCTCGCCGGAACACTGCCGCTGCCGCTCGGTGTCGCCGGGCACGAGGGCTCCACCGTCATCGTCGGTCTCAACGGGCTGCGGCTGCTGCGCGAGGCGGCCTGGCGGCGCGCCCGTGCCGAGGAACCGCCTCAGGCGCGGGGCGGCAGCCCGTCGAGCAGCCGCTGGAGGTTCTCGGGGAACCAGTCGCCGGGCGGCCGCGGCGGCGCCGACGCCACCACCTCCGCCAGGACGGGTCACAAGGCGATCTCGTAGTGCACCGTCTGGAAGTGCTCCGGGTTCCCGTCGCGGTCATCGTGGACCATCTCGGCGACCGACTTCCAGAACGGCTCGGCCCCCGGGCTGCGCACGTCACTGTGCAGGTACAGCCGTTCGTACCCGGGCGTGGCGGCGACGAAGTCACGAGCAAGACCGACGAGCGCCCGCGCGAACCCCTTCCTGCGATGCTCGGGGCGCACGTACACGCGGAACAACTGCGCCGTGCTGGAATCGGGGTAGCGCTCGACCAGCCACGCCGGATGCGGAGGGCTCTTCGGCCCCTGCGCCCGTACGGCCGTCGTGCCCACCACCTGCCCGTCCACGACCGCCACGAACAGCGCGTGCCGAGGTTCCCGCAGGTAGACGGCCTCCAGTTCGATGACGTCGCGATGCCATTCGGGCCGGTAACCGTAGCCGAGGTCGTGGTAGAAGGTGTCGAGCATGACGCTGCGCGCGCCGTCCAGGTCGTCGGGACGGGCGGCGCGGACCTCGTGGGTCATGGTGCGACCTCCGTTCGGGTCGGGTCGCCGAGCAGGGCTCGGGTGATGGGCTCTCGCGGGTGCCGCAGGATCCGGGACGCCGGTCCGTGCTCGGCCACCCGCCCTTCGTGGAGCACGGCGACGCGGTCGGCGATCCGGGCGACCACCGCCAGGTCGTGGCTGATGAAGACCAGGGTCAGGTCGAGGCCGGCGAGCAGGTCGAGGATCGTGGCCTGGGTGAGCGTGTCCAGCCCCGAGGTGATCTCGTCGCAGACCAGCAGGTCGGGCCCGGCGAGCAGCGCGCGGGCGAGCGCGGCCCGCTGCAGTTCCCCGCCGGACATCCGGTGCGGACGCCGCCGCGCCGTCGCCGGGTCGAGCCCCATGCGTTCCAGGCTGTCGCGCGCCGCCGCCCGCGCCTGGTCGGCCGGCAACCCACGCAGGCGCACGGCGGTCCGTGCGACCTGGTCGAGGACAGGCCGCCACGGGTCGAACGACGCCCTGACGTCCTGGAACACGTACTGGACCCGCGCGCGATGGGCCCTGGTACGGCGGGCCGGGTCGGACGGCAGCGCGGTGCCGTCGAGGAGGATCTCCCCGCGCCTCCACCCGTGGAGCCCGGCCAGGCACCGGGCGAGCGTGGTCTTGCCGCTGCCGGACCTGCCGACGACGGCGAGCCGTTCCCCGGCCGCCACCGACAGGCTCACGTCGTGCACGACGGGACGGCGACGGTACTCGGCCACCAGCCCACGGATCTCCAGCCGGGGCGCCGACGGCGGGGACCGGTCAGCCGTGGTCGCCGCGTCGGGCTGCGCGGCCACCAGCGCCTTGGCGTAGTCGCTGCGCGGTGCGTCCAGGACGTCCGGGCCCGCTTCCACGACCCGCCCGTCCTTCAGGACGACGACGTGGTCGGCCAGGGCGCGGACGACGTCGAGGTCGTGGCTGAGCAGCACGAGCGTCACCCCCAGCCCGGAAAGCACGCCGACCAGCTCCGCACGGGTGATGGCGTCCTGCCCGGTGGTGGGTTCGTCCGCCACGATGACCGCCGGTGCCGCGAGCAGCGCCTGGGCGAACACGAGCCGCTGTTGCTGCCCGCCGGAGAGCTGGTGCGGGAACCGGCGCAGGAACACCCGGTCAGCGGGCAGCCGCGCGCGGTCCAGCGCCTCGGTCACGTCCGTCCCGTGCAGCCGGGCGATCTCCCGGAGCACCGGGCCGATCCGGCGCACGGGGTTGAGCACGGACGACGGATGCTGGGGGACGTACCCCACGGCTCCCTCGACCCGCACATCGCCGGTGACTGTGGCGCCCGGCGGATGTTCGCCGAGCAGGGCCAGCCCGGTGGTGGTCTTCCCGCTGCCCGACGCGCCCACCAGCGCCAGCACCCGGCCTCGGGGCAGGGTGAAGCCGACCCCGTCGACCAGGGTCCGGTCGCCGACGCGCACCCGCAGGTCCGTTACCTCGATCATCGTTCCCTCGTGCGCAGCGCGCGGTCGAACGCCAGGTTGAGGCCGACGGTGAGCATGATGATCAGCAGCGCGGGGGCCAGCACCGCCCACGGGTTGAGGAACAGCCCCGTGCGGTTCCGATCGATCATGACCGCCCAGTCGGCGGTGTCGGGGGAGACGCCGACGCCGAGGAACGCGGCGGCGGCCACCAGGTAGAGCGTCCCGGTGAGCCGGGTGCCGACGTCGGTCGCCAGCGTGCGGAGCACCGAGCGGCCCACGAAGTCCACGGTGACGCGCCACCGGCTCTCGCCCTGCAGCCGCATGGCCTCCACCACCGTGCCGTTCGCCGCCTCCAGGGCCGTGGCGCGGGAGACGCGGGCGATGTCCGGGAGATGGATCAGGATGATCGCCCACACCAGCACCCCGCCCGCCCGCGTCGTGCCGAGCAGGATCAGCAGCAGCAACGACGGCACCGCCAGCAGCAGGTCCAGCGGGCGCATCAGCAGTTCGTCGGCGATCCGCCGCCGTGCCGTCGCGGCGAGCAGGCCCCACGGGACGGCCAGCGCGTAGGCCCCGGCGGTGGCGAGGACGGCGACGAGCACGAGGTCCTGGCCGCCGAGCAGCACCTGCTGCCAGACGTCACGACCGGCGAAGTCGGTTCCCAGCAGCCCCTCGGTGGAGAAGGCCGCGGCGCGTCCGGTGTCGTCGTCGGCGAACCAGGGGCCCGCGAGGGCCAGCAGCGACGGCACCGCCAGGAGAAGCCACCTCATGCGCGCGGCGCCAGCCGGAAGGCCGCCAGGTCGGCGGCGAGGTTGACCAGCACCGTCGTGGTCGCGAACAGCACCGCCAGGCCCTGGATGACGGGCAGGTCCCGGTCGGCGACCGCGTCCACCAGCACGGTGCCCAGGCCGGGGATGACGAAGACCGCCTCCACGACGACGACCCCGCCGAGCAGCCAGTCCGTCGTCCGCGCGAGTTGCTGGACGGCCGGGGCCAGCGCGTTGGGCAGCGCGTGCGCGTACCGGACCCGCCATCGGGGCACCCCGAGCCGCAGCGCGTGGCGCGTGTACCCGGCGGCCAGCGCCTCGATCATGCCCGCCCGCACCAGCCGCCCGATCGAGCACAGCGGCCGGGCCAGCAGCACCAGTAGCGGGAGCACCAGCACCGCCGGGCCGATCCCGTCGATCGCCGTCGCCGGAAGCCACCCCAGATAGCCGCTGAAAACCGTGATCAGCACGATCGCCAGCGCGAACTCCGGAATGGAGTACAACGCGACCCCGGCGGCGGTCAGCGTGCGGTCCGTCAGGCCGCCCTCCCGGAGCGCCGCCCGGACTCCGGCGACCACCGCCAACGGCACCAGCAGCGCCAGCGTCAACCCCGCCAGCAGCGCGGTCGGCCCCAGCGCATCCAGCACGATGTCCGCCACCGGCCTCCCGGACACGATCGAGGCCCCCAGGTCGAACTGGAGCAGCCCGCCCATCCACGCGCCGAACCGCTCGGGCAGCGGCCGGTCCAGCCCCAGTTCAGCGCGGATCTGCGCGACCCGCGCCGGGTCGGGACTGTCCCCGGCCAGCACCACCGCCGCGTCCCCCGGCAGCAGCTCCACCAGCAGGAAGACCGCCGACGCGACCGCCACCACCTGCGCCAGCGTCAGGGGCAGCCGCCGCGCCGCGTACTTCGTCAGGCTCAACCGAGCCGCACCTTGTCGAACCGCGCCCAGTCCAGTGTGTTGGCCGGGGCGGGCCGCACACCGGTCACCTTCTTGGAGGTGGCGACGATCCAGTCGGCGAACCCCCAGACCAGCAGGCCCCCTTCGGCGTGCAGGATCCGCTGCATCTCCTGGTAGGCGTTCTCGCGGTCCTGCGCTCGCGGTGAGGAGACCGCCCTGTCGTAGAGGGCGTCGAAGTCGGGCCGGGCCCATCGGGTCGCGTTGGTCGTGGAGTGCGACAGGAGCCGTTGCGCGATGTGCGTCTCGATCGGCATCGCCCCCGACCGGAAGCTGACCAGCGACCCCTTGGTGAGGATGTCGGACCAGTAGGTGTCCTTGGATCCGGTGACGATCTCGGCCTTGAGCCCGGCGGCGCGGACCTGGTCGGCGAACACGGTGGCCGACTCCACGAACCCGGCCGCCGCCTGCGACGTGGTCAGCCGCACGGTGAGTCCCTCGGCCCCGGCCTTCCTGATCAGCGCCCTGGCCCGGTCGAGGTCCTGCTCGCGCTGCGGGATGTCGGCCGCGTAGTGCAGGTAGCCCTTGCCGAACAGGTCGTTGCCGACCTGCCCGGCCCCGGGGAGCGTCGTGTTCACCAGCTCCCGCCGGTCGGTGAGCAGGAACATCGCCTCCCGCAGGTCCCGGTCGTCGAACGGCGGCCGGTCGACCTTCATCGCGAACGCCTGCATGCCGCTGTTGGGCGCCTGCACGAACCTGGCCCGCGACCGGTGCTGCCGCGCCGTCGCGGGGGACAGGTCGTGGGCGTAGTCGACCTGCCCGCCGAGCAGCGCGCTGATCCGCGCGGACTCCTCGTTGGCGATGAGGAACTCCAGCTCGTCGATGTACGGGGCACCGTCCCAGTAGTCCGGGTAGCGCTTGAGCAGCACCGAACGGCCGGGCTTCCACGACACGAACCGGAACGGCCCCGACCCCACCGGCTTGCCGAAGTCCCGCAGCCCCTCCGGGACGATGAACGCCCCGAACGCCGCCATCACGTTCGGGAACTCGGCGAACGGGCGCTTGAGGCGGAACTCGACGGTACGGTCCCCGACCGCCTTGCTGGCGGACAGGTCGATCAGCGCCAGGCTCGACTTCGCCCGGAAGGTGGCCTTCGGGTCGAGGATGCGGGCGTAACTGGCGAGCACGTCCTGAGGCCGCACCGGCCTGCCGTCATGGAAGGTCGCCTGGCGCAGCGTGACCCGCCAGGTCCGCAGGTCCGCGCTCGGCTCCCACTTCTCGGCGAGCCGGGGCCTGGGCGACACGTCGTCGCCCAGGTCGGCGAGCTTGTCGAACATCGCCTTGGACCGGGCGGCCTCCACGAACAGGTTCGCCAGGTGGGGGTCGAGGACCTCCGTCGCGCCGCCTCCCGCGAACGCCGCGCGCAGCCGCCCGCCCCCGCCTCCGCCCGACGAGGAGGAGCCCGTGCCGCACCCGGCCAGGACCAGGGCCCCGGCGGACGCGCCCAGGAAGCCCCGACGGCTCAACCGGTCGTTCATCAGTGTCGTCTCCTTGAGATGTCGCACAACAGAGGGGTCATCGGCGCAGCGCCGCGACACCGGCCGCACCCAGCAGGCCGACCGCCGCGCACACCCAGGGCCCGCCGGACCCCGCCCACCCGGCCAGCACCGTGACGGCGGCGGCCACGAGCCCGGAGACCAGGTAGAACATGCCGAAGTAGGTTCCGGTGCGGCCCGCCTCGCCGTACGCGCCGATCAGCTCGTACACGAACGGCTGGGCGATCATCACGCCCACGGTGAGGCCGAGCACCGCGACGAGGACCGGCACGACGCCGGGCAGCACGCCGGGAGCCAGGAACCCCAGCCCCATGACCGCCATCCCGACGGCGATGGAGCGTTCCCGGTGCGGGGAGCGGCCGAAGAGGCGGGTGACCCGCACCTGGAACAGCACGGTCGTCACCGTGGCGACCAGGAACAGCACCGCCACCGACTCCGGCTTTCCGGTCGCCCGTTCCGCCGCCAGCGGCAGCACGAGATAGAGCTGGTTCTGCAGGGCGAACATGCCGCTGAGGGCCAGCGTGAACAGCACGAACCGCCGGTCGGCCAGGCAGGCACGCCAGTCGCCGACCACCGACGTGCCGCTCGGAGGGACCTCCCGCGCGGGCAGGGCGAACGCCTGGACGACCGTCAGCACCAGGAACACCAGCGCCGCCGTCACCGCCACCACACGGAAGTCCACGCGCAGGAGCACCGCGCCCAGCAGCGGCCCGCACAGTGCACCGGCCTGGGCGAAGACGTTGAACAACGCGAACGCGCCCGCCCGGTCGGGGGCCTCCACCGCGACGTACGCCCGTACCGCCGGGTTGAACAGCGCACCCGCCAGCCCGCTCAGCACCGCTCCCGCCACCAGCAGCGCCAAGCCGTCGCCCACCGCGAACAGCCCGAACCCCAGTGCCCGCAGGCCGCACCCGGCGATGATCACGCGCCGGGCGCCGAGCCGGTCCGCCGCCGAGCCCCCGATCAGGAACAACCCCTGCTGGCTCAGGTTCCGGACGCCCAGAACCACCGCGGTCAGCGTGGCCGACAGGCCGAGATCCCTGGTGAGGTGCGTGGCGAGGTAGGGGACCAGCAGGTAGAAGCCGGTGTTGACGCCGAACTGGTTCACCAGCAGCAGCCGCACGCCCGGGGGCAGGTCCCGCCAGCCGTTCGGAACGATCCAACCTCGCAACCGCCCTCCACTCGCGACCGGGGGCTCCGGCCGCCTTCCGGACATGTCACCGCATGTCCGACAGCGATAACGATTATCATTGCTTCGTTCGCCCGCGCAAGAACGGGCGTCTGCGTTGGATTTCTCCGCCGCGGCAGCGGTCGTGGTGGTTGTTACTTGCGTGATCTCAGGTCTTGTCCCGGACTGTGCCCCGGGTCACACTCACAGAGCGGACAACCTTCCAGCGCGGTCCGCGGTCGCCGGCGGCGAGTCCGGGATGCCACCGTCCGGCGCTCGGTGAGGCGGGCCCCACCCCACCGCCTGACCGGGGCAACGAGGTGACTTCCGGCCGTGATGGCGCAGGCGCGGCCGGAAGTCGCCCGCTCCCGCCGACCGCGGGGTCACCGGGCCGGGTGCCCGAAGGCGCCGGCCAGCACGGTGCGCAGGGTGGCGTAGACGCGGTCGAGGTCCACCGTCTCGGGGGCGATGCGCCACTGCTGGTGGATGCCGGTGATGGTGCCCATCACGATCACGGCCAGGTCGTCGGTGTCGAGCCCGGCGGGGAGCGCCAGAGTGTCGAGCCAGGCGGTGACCAGCGCGCGCATGGCCTCGTGGAGCCGGGCGTAACGGGCGTGCAGCGGCGAGCCGGGTTCGAGGGCCTCGGCGATGAGGGTGATGAACAGCAGGCTGGTCGGTCGGCGGGTGAACTTCCATCCCGCGCCCGCCGTCGGTGCGCGACGCCCTGTGTTTCCTGGACCACATGCGCAACTGCCAGGAGGCCATGGGCGTCGGCCCGCGCGCTGAACGCCACCTGGTACGAGATCCCGGCGTTCTACTGCGGGTCCCCGTCCACCGTCGTCGGGCCGTACGACGAGGTGCCGGTCATGCCGGGTAGCGCCTGGTTCGACGTCGAGCTGGAGATCGCCGCGGTGATCGGTCCCGGCGGCCGGGACCTGACCCCAGGCCAGGCCGAGGAGTACATCATCGGCTACACGATCTACGGGGACTGGTCGGCGCGGGACCTGCAGACGTACGAGAGCGCGCTGCGGATCGGGCAGGGCAAGGGCAAGGACGGCGCGACCACGCTCGGGCCCTGGCTGGTGACCCCCGACGAGCTGGCGCCGTTCCGCCGCGACGACCGCCTTGATCTGGCGGTGGAGTTCGCCGTCAACGGCGAGAGGATCGGCTCGGGCTCGACCGGGGCGATGGACTGGACGTTCGCCGAGGTCATCTCCTACGTCTCCCGGGGTGTGGAACTGCGGCCCGGTGACGTGATCGGGTCGGGCACCGTGCCGACCTGCACCTTCGTCGAGCACCTCGCCCTCCGGGACCCGGCGTCCTTCCCCGGCTGGCTGCGACCCGGCGACGTGGTCACCCTCTCCGTCGAGGGGCTCGGCCAGACCCGGCAGACCGTGGTCGCCTCACCTCCGCCCGCGCCGCTCCCGGCCCGGAACGACCCCGACCGGCGGCCCCGAGCACCCCGCGTCAACCCGGCGTGGGGGGGGG
>DATADI010000658.1:0-3929 GCA_036258615.1 Thermomonospora sp.
GCCGCCTCCGCGCCCGGGTCCTCGGCGGCGGGCGGCCCGGACGGGGCCTCCGCCACGGGACGGACGTCGGCCACGTAGGTGCCCGAGCCGTGGTGGCCGTCCAGCCAGCCCTCGGCGTAGAGCTGGGCGAAGGCGTCCATGACGACCGTACGGCTGACGCCCAGCGTGGCGGCCAGGGCGCGGCTGGCGGGCAGGCGCTCCCCGGCGGTCAGCCGGCCGTCCCGGACCGCCGCGCGGAGCTGGGCGGCGAGCTGCGCGGTCAGCGGCTCGGCGGCGGTACGGTCGAGGACCAGCGGCAGGTCGAGGTGGGCGCGCGGACGCCGCCCGTTCCGTGGGGTGGTCAAAGTGGTCTCCCGAAACCGCCGATCAGTGGCCCTACTGACCGGGCCACTCGCCGCCTAGCGTAAGCCCCCATGAGCACGCCGAACCTGTCCCCCACCACCCGCACCACCCTCGGGCGGGCCAAGGCCCGCGGCCGGACCGAGCGCACCGCCCTGGACGAGGTGCTGGACGCGGGCTGGATCTGCCACCTCGGCGTCGTCGTGGACGGCGTCCCCCGCGTGATCCCCACCGGGTACGGCCGCGACGGCGACACGCTGTACCTGCACGGCTCCACCGGGGCGCGCAGCCTGGTCGAGGGCTCCGGGCAGCCGGTCTGCGTCACCGTCACCCATGTCGACGGCGTCGTGCTGGCCCGGTCGATCTTCCACCACTCGGTCAACTACCGCAGCGCCATGATCTACGCGACCCCGCGCCGCGTCACCGACCCCGGTGAACTGCTCGGCGGGCTCCGGACGCTGTCCGAGCAGATGGCCCCCGGCCGGTGGGACGCGGTCCGCCCGCCGACCCGCAAGGAGCTGGCGGCCACCGCGGTGCTGGCGCTGTCGCTGGAGGAGGCGTCGGTGAAGGTACGGCAGGGCCCGCCGGAGGACGAGCCCGAGGACTACGCGCTGGACGTGTGGGCCGGTGTCCTGCCGGTGCGCCAGGTGTTCGGCGAGCCGGTGCCCGACCCCCGGCTGCGGCCCGGCATCGACGTGCCCGCCCATGTCCTCGAACGGGCCGACGGCGGACACCTCGCACCAATCGCGCCCGAATCGTGACCAAGTGATCCCTTCGTGATGTGACTCGCCTACCCTCGGCGGCATGAGCGGCCAGACACCCGCGGGCTGGTACCACGATCCGTACGGCACTCCTGGCCTGCAGCGCTACTGGGACGGCTCCCAGTGGACGCAGGCCACCCAGCCCACCGACGAGTGGGAGGACGCCGACACGACGCAGAGCGGTGCCGTCCCGTCGGCCGCGGCCCCCGTCGCCCCGCCGGGCGCGCCCCTCGCCCCGCCCGCCGCCCCGCCGGGAACGCCGCAGGCCACGCCCCCGGGCATGCCGCCGGGCGCACCGAACATGGTGCCGCCGAACATGGCGCAGCCGAACATGGCGCAGCCGAACGCCGTGCCGCCGGGTGCGGGCACCGGGGCGCAGGGGCCCGCGACCCCGCCGCCCTGGACGCCGGGCCCCGAGGTCCAGCCGTCCTGGAAGTGGGAGGGCGCGCCCGTCCAGGGCCCGATGACGCCGCCGCCGTGGCAGCCCCCCGCCCAGCCGCCCGCGCGCAGCAACACCGGGGTGCTGTGGGCCCTCGGCGGGGGCGGCGCGGTGATCGTGGCGCTGATCGTGGTGGTGGGGCTGTTCGCCGCCGGGGTGTTCGACGGCGACTCCTCCCCGACGCCGACCCCCGGGCCGACCACGACCGCCGCCGTCCCGTCCCCCAACCCGACCCGCGTGTCCCCGGTGACCGGCACCGTCACCGACACGGCCGCCGGGGTCTCCTACGTGCAGCTCGGGCCGCCGTGGCGGGCCCAGGAGGTCGACCCGAACGGCGACTTCGCCCGCCGGTACGGCTTCACCCGGGGCCAGATCGCCGTGGTCCAGGAGAACTACAACGGCCGGGGCAGCGAGTACCTGTCGTCGGTGTACTCCGGGCGGCTGCCCACCTCGGTCGACTACGACGGCCCCGAGGACCTGGAGTCGGCGGTCACCTCGTTCGCCCGGACCATCGAGACCGAGCCGGAGCCGAACGGCAGCTACCCCACGCACACCCGCGAGGACCTGGAGTCCGACGACCTGGAGGTCAACGACCGCAGGGCGTGGTTCACCAAGTTCCGGCTGACGTTCCCGCAGGCCCAGGCGCGGGGGTGGAACTTCCGCACCGAGACGGCCGTGTTCGTGCTCATCGAGGAGGAGCGGCCCGGCCTGCGCCCCCGGGTCGTGTGGATCACCATCCCCGACAGCCACCCCAACGGCGGCGACCTCGACCGGCTCTTCGAGTCCATCAAGGTCCCCTAGGGCCCGGTCACTCCTCCACGGCGGACGGGCGGTGGCGGAGCGCGAAGTCGACCGTGTCCAGAGCCCAGGACCACGACGCGTCGGCCTCACGCGGGGTGTGTCGGAAGCCGCCCGCCATCTCCAGGCTCACGTACCCGTGGAAGACGCTGCCCAGGAAGCGCACCGCGTCGATCTGGTCGGGCTCCGGAAGGGCGTAGCCGCGTAGGAGCGCCCGCATCATCTCCGTGTGCCGGGGACCGGCGCTGCGGGCCGCGGTCTCCGGGTCGAGCGGGAACCGGGCCGCGGTGTACCGGCCGGGGTGCCTCCTGGCGTAGTCGCGGTAGGCGTTGGCGCACGCCACGAGCGCGTCCCTGCCCGCACGTCCGGCCAGCGCGGCGGCGACCTCGTCGGCCAGCTCCTCCAGCGCCAGCAGCGCGACGCGCACCTTCAGCTCCCGGGCGTTCTCGATGTGCGCGTACAGGCTCGGGTCCCTGACGCCGAGCCTGCGCGCGACCGCCGAGACGGTCAGCCGGTCGAAGCCGATCTCGTCGGCCAGCTCCGCCGCCGTCCGGGCGAGGCGTTCGGCGGTGACGCCCGCGCGCGCCATGGGGCCTCCCAGGGAATGAACCTAACTAAATACGCTGTTCACCTAATTATATTAGGGAACCCCTGGAAGGAGACCGACGTGACCGGCTGGATCACCACCCCCCTCGACGCGCGCCTCGTGCGCGGCGCGCTCGACCTGGAACGCACCGGCCGCGGGGTGCTGCCCCACCGGCTGCCCGCCGCCGCCCGCGCGCGGTTCCCCGACGAGTACCTGGCCCGGACCGAGCAGCAGCCCTCCGGAGTGCGGCTGGCGTTCCGTACCCGGGCCACCGCCGTGGAGCTGGACGTGCTCCCCACCAAGCGCGCCTACGGGAACGGCCCGCCCATGCCGGACGGCCTCTACGACCTGGTCGTCGACGGACGCCTGGCGGGGCAGGGCAGCGTGCCCGGCGGAAACCTGGCCGTCATCGACATGGCCACCCAGGCGGCGGTCGTCCGGCCCGGCGAGCCCGGCACGCTCCGGTTCACCGGGCTGGCGGACGAGGCCAAGGACGTGGAGATCTGGCTGCCGCAGGTCGAGGTCACCGAGCTGATCGCGCTGCGCACCGACGCCCCGGTCGAGCCGATTCCGGACCGGGGCCGCCCGGTGTGGGTGCACCACGGAAGCTCGATCAGTCACGGCTCCTCGGCCGCGAGCCCCACGGCGACCTGGCCCGCGCTGGCCGCCGCTTTGAGCGGGGTCGAGCTGGTCAACCTGGGCTTCGGCGGCAACGCCCTGCTCGACCCGTTCGTCGCGCGCACGATCCGCGACACCCCCGCCGACCTGATCAGCCTCAAGATCGGCATCAACATCGCCAACAGCGACGCCATGCGCCTGCGCGTGTTCGAGCCGGCGGTGCACGGCTTCCTGGACACCGTCCGCGAGGGGCATCCGGACACGCCGCTGCTGGTGGTCTCGCCGATCCTGTGCCCCATCCAGGAGCACACCCCCGGGCCCGTCGCCGTCGACCCCGACGCCCCGGGGCTGCGCTTCCGGGCCGTGGGCGACCCGGCCGACGTCGCCC
>DATADI010000659.1:0-3101 GCA_036258615.1 Thermomonospora sp.
TCGTCACCGGCGCGGGCAGCGGCATTGGGCGCGCCATCGCGCGGCGGTTCGCGGCGGCCGGGGCGCACGTCCCGGCGCCCGAGGCGTCCTTCTACGTGTATCCGGACTTCGCGCCGCTCGCCGACCGGCTGGCGGGGCGTCACGGGGTCCGTACGGCGGCGGAGCTGAGCGCGCTGCTGCTGGACCGCCACGGCGTGGGGACGCTGCCGGGCAGCGCGTTCGGGGAGCCCCCGGGGGCGCTGCGCCTGCGGGTGGCCACGGCGATGCTGTACGGCGAGGACGACGAGCAGCGGCTGGAGGCGCTGGCGTCTCCGGACCCGGTGGCGCTGCCCTGGATCGCCCGGTCGCTGGACCGGCTGTCGGAGGTGCTGGCCGGGTTGCGGGCGCCGCAGCCCGCGCTGGCCGGTCCGGTCTTCTGACGGTCTTACCGTCCGGCCAACCTTCCGTGACGGCCCCGGCGTCCCGGCGCCGGGGCCCTCCCGTCGGCGGAAACCTTCCCTTCGCCGCGCGGAGCGGACGGGAAACCACGGCGCCCCGCGATTCCCCGGCCGCTTTCCCCGGCCATTGGGGAACGGCCCGGACCCATTCGCGGGGTCGCCTTTCAACGGAAAGGACAATGCGACGGTTCGCGGATTGGACCCGGCGTCTTTTCCCGGTCCCCTAGGGTGTCGGCATGGCGCTGCTGAGCCGGATCGCCGAGCGGGTCCTGGACCTGTCCCCCGCCCTCACCCGGGACGTCACGGTGCGCCGGGGGCTGCGCGTGCCGATGCCCGACGGCGTGGAGCTGCTGGCGGACCTGTACGCGCCGCGGCGGGTGCCGAACGCCCCGACGATCCTGATCCGCACGCCCTACGGCCGCGGGGGGATGCTGGGGCCGGGGCTGTGCCGACCGTTCGCCGAGCGCGGCTACCAGGTCCTGGTGCAGGCGTGCCGGGGCACGGGCGGCTCCGGCGGGCGGTTCGACCCGTTCGGGCACGAGCGGGCCGACGGCATGGCCACGGTGGACTGGATCGAGAAGCAGCCGTGGTTCCACGGGCGGCTGCTCGGCTTCGGCCTCAGCTACCTGGGCTACGCGCTGTGGGCGATGGCCCCGGAGGCGGGCGACCGGCTCACCGCCATGACGGCGATGATCACCGCGTCGCAGTTCCGGGACCAGACGTACCTGGGCGACTCGTACACGCTGCGGGGCGCGCTCAACTGGAGCGCGATGATGGCGGCGCAGGAGGACGGGCCGCGGCCGAGGCTCCTGAGGGACCTGCGGTCGCGGCGGCGGCTGGCCGCCGCGATGGCGCACCTGCCGCTCGCCGAGGCCGACACCCGGGCCGTGGGCCGTCCCGTCGAGTGGTTCCAGCAGTGGCTGGTCGCCGACGCCCCCGGGCACCCGTACTGGGAGGGCGGGCGCGACCACCGGGCCCGGGTCGGGGAGGTCGCGGCGCCGGTGACGATGGTCGGCGGCTGGTACGACCTGTTCCTGTGCTCCCAGCTGGACGACTACGCGGCGCTGCGGGCCGCGGGGCGCCGGCCGCACCTGACGATCGGCCCGTGGACGCACTCCGACCGGGCCGCGCTCGGCACGGCGGTCGAGGAGTCCCTCACCTGGTTCCGGGCGCACGTGACCGGTGACCGGCGGGCGCTGCGCGAGCATCCGGTGCGGCTGTACGTCCAGGGAGCGGAGGAATGGCGCGAGTACCCCGACTGGCCGCCGCCGGGGACCGAGCCGCGCACCTGGTACCTGCAGCCGTCGGGCGGGCTGGACGTCCGCCCGCCCGGGTCGTGCGCGCCGAGCCGGTTCCGGTACGACCCGGCGGACCCGACGCCCGGGGTCGGCGGGCCGCTGCTGGACGGCCGGGCGGCGGGGCGGCGCGACAACCGCGCCCTGGAGGCCAGGCCGGACGTGCTGGTGTTCACGAGCGCGCCACTGGACCGGCCGGTGGAGGTGGTGGGGCCGGTGACCGCCCGGGTCGCGCTGCGCTCCAGCCGGCCGTTCGCCGACGTGTTCGTCCGGGTCTGCGAGGTGGACGGGCGGGGTCGTTCGCTGAACGTGTGCGACGGGCTCCAGCGGGTGACTCCGCTGCGGTTCCCGGCCGACCCGGAGGGCGTGCGGACGGTCGAGGTCCGGTTGTGGCCGACGGCGTACCGGTTCGCGGCCGGGACCCGGATCCGCGTGCAGGTCGCCGGAGGCTCGTTCCCCCGTTTCGCCCGCAACCCGGGCACCGGGGAGCCGCTGGGCACCGCGACCCGTCTGCTGCCCGTCGAGCACGAGGTGCTGCACGGCCCGCGGCACCGCTCGGGAGTGACGTTCCCGGAGGTCCGGACGCTGTCCTGATCGGACGCCGCGCCCGATCCGCCCGGATTCGTGGTGTAAGGTCCAACCGCGCACGGCGCCTATGACGGCCATACACCTCGGTAACAGCTCAAAACACGCCGTGACGTGCGCCGTCGTGATAAACCAGAGCAGCGGCGTGACAGAACCGCCAGATCGACACAGGAGGCGAGGGGGCCCGCATGAGGCATGCGCGAGACGGTGCCGCCGCGGCCATGAACGCCGCGTCCCGGGTGCTGGTCGCCCGGGGCAAGCACGAGCCCCAGGAGCTGGAGAACCCGGACGTGAGCTGGGGCCAGCGGGCCCGCGAGGGCGCCTGGGCGCCGACCCGCGACGGGCAGCGCATCCACATCGGGATCGAGTGCTCGGCGGGCGACACGGCCCCGACCCTGCTGCGTCCGAGCCTGCGGGTGTTCGTCGGCGTGGAGGTCGACACCGACATCGTCGCGCAGACCACCGCCTCGGGCATCCGGCTGCTGACGGTGCTGCACGGGCCGGACGCGCCGACCGAGTTCCGGTTCCCGCTGAGCCTGGCCGAGGGCCTGGCGCTGGAGGCGATGCCCTCGGGCGGCTACGACGTCGTGCACCTGCGTTACGGGGCCACCGTGGGCCGGTTCTACAACCCGTGGGCCGCCGACTCGATGTTCCGCCCGGTGAAGGCCGACTACGCACTGGACGGCTCCACGGTGATCATGCGGGTGCAGCACCCCGGCTCCTTCTACCCGGTCGTGGCGGACCCGCTGTACTCGCGCTAGCCGCCGCTCCCGCGCCGTTGGGC
>DATADI010000660.1:0-5890 GCA_036258615.1 Thermomonospora sp.
CCGCCTGGCCGACGCCCGGCGGTCACCGTCTAAGCGGTGGCTCAGTTCCAGTCGATGTGCCGGGGCAGCATGTCCCAGTCCCAGCCGTCGTCACCGTTCTTGTCGCCGTTGTCGTCGCCGTTGTCGTCGCCGTTGTCGTCCCCGCAGTCGCAGCCCTGGGCGTACCCCAGGGACGAGACGGACGGGGTCGCCGCCGCGGCGGCGGTGGCGGGGAGGCCGAAGAGGCCGCCCAGCATCGTCGCCGCGGCCAGTGCCAGAGCCGTCAGCAGTCCACGCATGACCAAGTCCTTTCGCTGATCCGTGTGCGTGCACCGCGAATCTCCCCGATGAGCACTCTGTGCAAGTGAGTGGACACTTAAAGTATTCATCGCGAATCGGCCACCGACGTGTCGGCGGCTACCCCCCGGCGCTCCCGGTGCCGTCTCCCGGCGGCACGGTCACCGGGCCGATGGGCCCGCCGACGGCCGCCAGGCGGGTCGGGAGCCGTTCGCCGGAACCGTCACGGCGGCCGAGGTCGGCGGTGACCTCCAGGGGCTTGCCGTTGGCCGCGGTGGCGCGGACCGGCGCGGGGCCCGCCCAGGCCAGCAGCAGGGTGTCCTCGCCCTTGAGGAAGCGGTGGGACCGGACGCCGCCGGTGGCACGGCCCTTGGCCGGGAAGTCGGCGTAGTCGGCGACCTTGATCGCGCCGGTCTGGGTGCCGGGCAGCGCCGAGGACGAGCCGGAGACCGTGACCACCCGGGACTCACGGGACGGGTCGACCACGCCGAACCACAGCACGCGGGCCCCGGCCGCCGGCTTGATGCCCGCCATGCCCCCGGCGGCCCGGCCCTGCGGGCGGACGTTGGCGGCCGAGTACCGCAGGAGCTGCGCGTCGGTGGTGACGAACACCAGGTCGTGGGACTCGTCGGTCAGCTCCACCGCGCCGACCACGCGGTCGCCGTCCTTGAGGGAGATCACCTCGAACTCGTCCCGGCTGGGATAGTCGGGGACCACCCGCTTGACCACGCCCTGCTCGGTGCCGAGGGCCAGGCCCGGCCCGTCGCCGGTCAGGGCGCCCAGGCCCACGACGGTCTCGCCCTCCGCCAGGGTCGTGTACTCGCTGACCGGGGCGCCGCCCGCCAGCGACGGGGGCCCGGCGGTCGGCGGCAGGGTCGGCAGGTCCAGCACCTCCACCCGGATCATCCGCCCGGCGGAGGTGACCAGGCCGACCTCCCCGCGCGCGGTGGCGCGGACCACCGAGGTCAGCACGTCGTGCGGGGAGCGGTCGCCCTCGGCGGGCAGCGGCGCGGCGGAGGCGGTCCGGGCCAGCAGCCCGGTGGCCGACAGCAGCACGTGGCAGGGGTCGTCGGCGACCTCCAGCGGCACCGCGGCGGCGGCGGTCTGGCCGGAGGACTCCAGCAGCACCGTGCGGCGCGGGGTGGCGAACTGCTTGGCGACCTCGCCCAGCTCCTTGGAGACCACGCCGCGCAGCTTGCGCTCGGACTCCAGGATGGCGGTGAGCCGGGCGATCTCCTTGGCGAGCTGCTCCTTCTCCTTCTCCAGCTCCAGCCGGTCGAAGCGGGTCAGCCGGCGCAGCGGGGTGTCCAGGATGTACTGGGCCTGGATCTCCGACAGCTCGAAGATCTGCATCAGCCGCTGCCGCGCCTGGCCGGAGTCGTCGCTGGTGCGGATGACCTGGATGACCTCGTCGATGTTGAGCAGGGCGACCAGCAGGCCGTCCACCAGGTGGAGGCGGTCCTCGCGCTTCTTGCGGCGGAACGTGCTGCGGCGGCGCACCACGTCGATGCGGTGGTCGACGTACACCTGGAGCAGGTCGCGCAGCCCCAGCGTGCGCGGCTGGCCGTCGACCAGCGCGACGTTGTTGATCCCGAAGGTCTCCTCCATGGGGGTGAGCCGGTACAGCTCGGTGAGGACGCCCTCGGGGTTGAAGCCGTTCTTGATCTCGATGACCAGCCGCAGGCCCACCGTGCGGTCGGTGAGGTCCTTCAGGTCGGCGATCCCGGCCAGCTTCTTGGCGTTGACCAGGTCCTTGATCTTGGCGATGACGCGCTCGGGACCGACCCCGTACGGCAGTTCGGTGACCACCAGGCCCTTGCGGCGCGGGGTGACGTTCTCGACCTGGACGGTGGCGCGGGTGCGGAAGGTGCCCCGGCCGGTGGCGTAGGCGTCGCGGATGCCGTCCAGCCCGACGATCCGGCCGCCGGTGGGCAGGTCGGGACCCGGCACGAAGCGCATCAGGTCCTCGAGGGTGGCGTCGGGGTTGTCGATCAGGTGCCGGGCGGCGGCGACCACCTCGCCGAGGTTGTGCGGGGCCATGTTGGTGGCCATGCCGACGGCGATGCCCGAGGCCCCGTTGACCAGCAGGTTGGGGAACGCGGCGGGCAGGACCTCGGGCTCGCGCTCCTGGCCGTCGTAGTTGGGCCGGAAGTCGACGGTGTCCTCGTCGATCGAGTCGACCAGCAGGGTCGCCTCACGGGACATCCGGGCCTCGGTGTACCGCATGGCGGCGGGCAGGTCGTCGCCGCCGAGGGAGCCGAAGTTGCCGTGCCCGTCGATCAGCGGCATCCGCATGGCCCACGGCTGCGCCATCCGCACCATGGCGTCGTAGATGGCGCTGTCGCCGTGCGGGTGCAGCTTGCCCATCACCTCGCCGACGACCCGGGCGCACTTGACGTGCCCCCGGTCGGGCCGCAACCCCATCTCGTTCATCGAGTAGAGGATCCGGCGCTGGACGGGCTTGAGGCCGTCACGGGCGTCGGGCAGCGCCCGGCTGTAGATGACCGAGTACGCGTACTCAAGGAAACTGCCCCGCATCTCCTCGGAGACATCGACGTCGACGATGTTCTCCTCGAAGTCCGGCGGGGGAGGGGCTGGGGATCCGCGTCGTGCCATGCCCACATTGTTGCCGGTCCCGGGGACAGATTCGGCCGCACCGGCGGCGGCGTGCCGCCCGAGGGCGCGGGGCATGGCAGATTGGAGCGTCCTCGGCAGAACGGCGGTGGAGGTGGCGATGAGCTCGCTCGCTGATTTCCAGAACGAGATCTACCTGAACGGACTCGGCGACGTCCGGCCGGAGTTGCCCACCGACCTGTCCCGGCTGGAGGAGGCGGCGCGGGCCCGGCTGTCCCCGGAGGCGTTCGGGTACGTGGCGGGTTCGGCGGGCGCGGAGAGCACCGCCGCCGCCAACCGCGCCGCGTTCGACCGGTGGCGGATCCTGCCGCGGATGCTGCGGGACGTGTCGCAGCGGGACATGTCGGTGGAGGTGCTGGGCACCCGGATGCCCGCCCCGGTGCTGCTCGGCCCCATCGGCGTGCTGTCGATCCTGCATCCGGACGCCGAGCCCGGGGTGGCGCGTGCCGCCGCCGCGCTGGGGGTCCCCATCGTGCACAGCACGGCGTCCTCGTACTGCATGGAGGACGTGGCGGAGGCCGGTGGGGAGGGCGCGCCGCGCTGGTACCAGCTCTACTGGCCCAAGGACCGGGAACTGGCGGCGAGCTTCCTCGGCCGAGCCAAGGCGGCGGGTTACTCGGCGCTGGTCGTCACCCTCGACACCTTCACCTTGGGATGGCGGCCCCGCGACCTGGACAGCGCGTATCTGCCGTTCCTGCGCGGAATCGGGGTGGCGAACTACTTCACCGACCCCGTCTTCCAGAAGGCGGTGGGCGGCCCGGTCAATGACGTGAACGCACAGATGGCGTTGCTCCACTGGGCGGCGAACTTCGGTGACCCGTCACTGACATGGGACGACCTGGAGTTCCTGCGTGACCACTGGGACGGGCCGATCGCCCTCAAGGGCATCCAGCATCCCGACGACGCCCGCCGTGCCGTGGACGCGGGCATGGACGGCGTCATCGTGTCCAACCACGGTGGACGCCAGGTGGACGGCGCGGTGGGCTCCCTGGACGCGCTGCCCGGTGTGGTGGAGGCCGTGGGAGACCGCGCCACGGTCCTGTTCGACAGCGGTGTCCGCACCGGGGCCGACGCCGTCAAGGCGCTCGCCCTGGGGGCGCGTGCGGTGCTGCTCGCCCGCCCGTACGCCTACGGGTTGGGGCTCGCCGGTGAGGCCGGGGTCCGCCACGTGCTCCGATGCTTCATGGCCGAACTCGAGGTCACCATGACGCTCGCCGGTCACCAGCGCCCCGGCGACCTCGGCCCGGAGGCGCTGGTGCGCGTCTGACATATGTCATGGGGGCTTCCTGACGCGCGTGACTGCACGTCGTGGCGCGTGGCGGGAAGCATGAAGGACATGACCAGGAATGTGATCGAGGTGCGCGACCTGACCGCGGGGGCCGTGCGCGGGGCTTCGTTCACCGTCCCCCAGGGGACCATGTACGCGCTGCTCGGCCGCTACGGGTCGGGCAAGACGACGGTGCTGGAGACGGTCGCGGGCCAGCGCCGTCCCCTCGCGGGCTCCGTACGGGTCGCCGGGGTGGATCCGTACGCGCACCCCGAGGCGCTCCGCGTGGGCACGGTGTGGCGGGACGGCGGGCTGTTCCCTGGGCTGACCGTGGCCGAGGTGGTCGACACCTGGCGGCGCTGGACGCTGGACCCGCTCGGCAGGGACGAGGCACTACGGCGCGTGGGTCTTTCCGGACTGGCCGCAACCCCGTTCGAACGGCTCGGCGCGGGGGCCAGGCGGCGGCTCGACCTGGCCCTGGCCCTGGTGGGCCGCTCGGACGTGCTGTTCCTGGACGAGCCGACGTGGGGGCTGGCCGGGGCGGACGCCCGCCAGGTCCGCACCACGCTGGGGGAGCTGACCTCCGGCGGGGTCACGGTGCTGCTGGCGACCCGCGACCCGCAGGAGGCGTGCCTGGCCGACCGGATCGGCATCCTCGACGGCGGGCGTCTCGTCACCGGCCGCGCCCCCGCCCGGCCCCACGCCGCCTGACCCCTCACGCCAGGGGGATCGGGCGGCCCCGTTCGGCGGCGGGGCGGGAGCCGTGGATCCGGCGGTCGGCCTCGGCGATGCGCACGTCGTTGATGCTCGCCTCACGCCGTCGCATCAGCCCTTCGGCGTCGAACTCCCACAGCTCGTTGCCGTAGCTGCGCCACCACTGGCCGGCGGCGTCGTGCCACTCGTACTGGAAGCGCACCGCGATCCGGTCGTCCCCATACGCCCACAGCTCCTTGCGCAGCGCGTAGTCGCGTTCCCGTTCCCACTTGCGGGTCAGGAACGCCACGATCTCCTCCCGTCCGGTGAGGAACTCGTCGCGGTTCCGCCACACCGAGTCCGGCGTGTAGGCGAGCGCGACCTTCTCGGGGTCGCGGGTGTTCCAGGCGTCCTCGGCCGCCTGCACCTTCGTGCGGGCGTCCTCCTCGGTGAACGGCGGGACGGGCGGACGTGCCATGACGGGCCTCCTTGAGATCGGCTGAGCAACGATCGTCGTCCCCGGTGGCGCGCACCCGCCATGTCCCTTTGGACGTACATCCCTCAGATCTGGACATATCCTGGCGGCATGGACGTCGTGATCGTCGCCTACGACGGGGTCCGCCTGATGGACGTGACCGGGCCGCTGGAGGTCCTCGGCACCGCCGCGCGGCTGGGCGCCCCGTACCGGCTGACGCTGTGCTCGCCCACCGGCGGCGCGGTGACCACCGCGACCGGCACCCGGCTGCTGGCCGACGCGGCGCTCGGCGACGTCGCCGAGGCGCACACCCTCCTGGTGCCCGGCTCCCCGGACCTGCCCCGCCTGCCGCTGCCGGTGCCGGGGCTCGTGGACGCGGTGACCCGGCTGGCCGGTCCGGCACGGCGGATCGCCTCGGTGTGCACCGGGGCGTTCGCGCTGGCGGAGGCGGGGCTGCTGGACGGCAGGCGGGCGACCACCCACTGGCGGCACGCCGCCGCCCTCGCCCGCCGCCACCCCCCCGTCACCCTCGAACCCGACGCGAT
>DATADI010000661.1:0-1724 GCA_036258615.1 Thermomonospora sp.
GTAGGGGCCTGACCTGGTCGGTGATCATGTTGTCCGGCCGTGCTGGTGATGGAGGAGCACGAGGGCGGCGGCGGTGATCGCGCCGATG
The DNA here is from genome assembly GCA_036258615.1 of Thermomonospora sp. GTDB lineage: Bacteria > Actinomycetota > Actinomycetes > Streptosporangiales > Streptosporangiaceae > Thermomonospora. The sequence continues at coordinate 89 of DATADI010000661.1, forward strand.
CGCCAGGGACAGAGACTGACCCGGCGCAGCGCCTTGAAGGTGGTCTTGAGCAGCGAGTTGCCGCGTTCAGCCGGGGCGCGGGTGGCCGCGTGCAGCAGGTTGACGGTGCGCTGATCGGCGGTCAGCCGGCGACCACCAGGATGCTTGATCGGCGTGGTCAGCGTCCCGCGTTCGCCCTCGTAGCCCAGGTCGGCCAGCACGGCGTGGCCCTCGTCGGCTCACTCGGCCAGCAGCGGCAGCGCCTCGGCGTGGGCACGCAGCGCGGTGGTGTCGTGCTCCCGGCCGGGCCGCACTGGCGAAGTCCAGATCGGCCAGCCGTCCGGGGCGGCGATGACCTGGACGTTTCCGCCGTGGGCGGCGTGCTTGCCCGACCACCACAGGTCCACCCGCCGCTGGGGCCGGTCGCCGCGTGCGGTCGGGCCCGGTGCATGGCAGCGGTCGGTCGCCGGGGTCCCGCACGCGGTGCTCTTCCGCGCCTTCGACTTCGCGGCCCCACCGCCGATCGCGCTCGAGGCGATGCGGGCGGCGGCCGAGCCGGTCGGCTGAGCGGGGTCAGCAGCCCCCGTCGCCGCCACCACCGCCACCACCGCCGCCGCAGTCGCCGCCGAAGCCACCGCCCCAGCCGCCTCCGCCGCCGACCGCGCCGCCGTCGTAGTCGAAGACCGCGGTGCGGAGCTCGGCGTCCCAGGCGTTGGGACCGGCCAGGGCCACCGCCAGGGCGGCGTTTCCGCCCGTGGCCGGTGGGAACGGCGGGCTCTGCCGCACCTGCCGCAGGGCGGCCCGGCCCGCCCGCGTCAGACCCGACAGCGTCCAGAACGACCGCTCCCGCGCGTCCACGCCCCCGCGTCGGGTGAGCAGCCCGTTCCGGTCCAGACCGTCGGCGACGGTGGCCAGGCGAGGGTCCGACCGCGCTCGCCAGGCGAGTCCCCCGACGGAGCGTCCGTGCGGTCCCACGGCGTCCAGGACCACCGCCTCGACGGGGTGCCGACGGTGGGGGTCCACGACGTGCAGCCGGCCCGTGGCGCGGTCCACGCGCAGTCGCCCGTTCTCCACCAGGGCGACCACCGCGGTCTCGACCACGCGTCGGGGGCCGCCGGCCAGATAGGCGATCTCGTACAGGTCGGAGCGGAGCAGGGGGACGTGCGTTCCGGTCATGTCCGTCGTCCTTCAGGTCGAGGATCGAGAGGGGCTGCGGCCGCACGCCGACGCTCGCACGTCCCGCCCGACGTCCGCGAGCGTGCTTGCACGATTGCACGCGCGGATATGGTCCGGCTGTGGTCGACCGGGACTCGCCGTCGGTGCGCGAGCGGCGGCTGGCCCGTGCAGGGGTCAGTGAGCCATTTCCAGTAACGGCTCCGCCGGCCCGTTGATCATGTAGTGCGGCCATGCACGTGGTGGAGCAGGACGAGGGCGGCGGCGGTGATGGCGCCGATGCGCTTGGTGAGCTCGCGTGCCTCGATCATGACCGGGACCTCTTCTGCGGATGGGGGTGGGTCCGCAGCGCTCAGCAGCGGACGTTGAGGCAGGTGACCGTGCCCGCGGGCGGGGCGAGCGAAGGATGGTCGGGCCCCGGGGCGGGCAGTCAGGCCTGCTGCGGCGTGCGGTGTGGCTCGTTGTCGAGGCTGGTTGCCAGGGG
>DATADI010000662.1:0-3622 GCA_036258615.1 Thermomonospora sp.
CAGTCCTGGGGGATGAACGCGGGGTCATGGAAGGCGATGGTGTGGTAGGCCCCCGCCTCCATCACCGTGCCGCCCAGGTCGACGGACGGGATCTTGGTCGGCGAGGAGACGTCGGTGGTGTTGCCGAGCCCGAGCTGCCCCTGGCCGTTGTCGCCCCAGCTGAACTTCTCCCGGTCCTGGTTCGCGCCGGGGCTCCGTACCGCGACGCTGTGGAAGTGGCCCGCCGACACGCTGGTGATGCCGCTCAGACCAGGAACGGTGATCGGGGACAGGCGGTCGGTGGTCGTGCCGTCGCCGAGCTGGCCGGAGTTGTTGCGCCCCCATGCCCTGGCGGTGCCGTCGGACGCCCTGACCACGGTGTGCCAGCCCTTGGCGGAGACCTGGGTCACGCCGGTCAGGCCCGGCACGGTGACCGGAGAGCAACTCGACGTGGTGTTGCCGGTGCCGAGCTGACCGTGGGAGTTGTCGCCCCAGGTCTTGACGGTGCCGTCCGCCAGACGGACGACGGCATGGGAGTAACCGGAGGCGACCGACCCGGCGACCGTCGAAACACCGGTCAGCCCGGCGACGGTCACCGGGGTGCTGCTGGCGGCGCAGTTGCCGGTGTTGGCGCCCCACGCCACGACGGTGCCGTTCCCCAGGACGACCAGGACGGTTCCGGTCTGGTTCGCCGACACGAACCGCGCGTTGGAGATGCCGGGGACCTGCTTCGGCACCAGGGAGTCGGTGGTGGTGCCGTCGCCGAGCTGGCCGGCGGAGTTGTCGCCCCAGGCCCACACCGTGCCGTCCTGCTTGACGGCGACGGAGTAGAGACCGCCGCCCGCGACGCTCCTGACGTGGGTGAGGTTGCGGACCTTGACCGCGACGGTGCTGCTCACCCGGCTGTTGTTGCCGAGCTGGCCCTCGCTGTTGTCGCCGACGGCGTACACCTCGTTGAAGCCGTTGGCGTCCGGCGAGGTGATCAGCAAGGTGTGCTGGTCACCGCCCGAGACCGAACCGTAGGCGTTGTGGATCTGACCGGCGAGCGCCGAGCCCATGGGAAGCACACCGGTCGCCACGGTGGCCGCTCCGGTCGCCACGACGAGCCCTAGGGTGTTACGCCGCAACGACCTGGTGAGGAGTTTCGTCATTCCGTCCTGCTCCTGACTGCGGGGACTGACTCGAACCGACGCCTGGAACCGTACGAACTGGGTGATCTTCTGAGAATCTCTGAAAACAACGTGATCAAGCACTTTTCGCTCATCGGACTGAGCAATGACCGGATGCCGGCCACCCCGAGGCAGGTCAGAGAGACTCGGGTTTTGTCACTCGGCAACGAAGAGAACTGGCCAGGATCGGTCATGGGGAACCGCCACCAGTGAGAACGGAGTAGGCGGTCGGGCCGCTTTTGCGAGGGTCACGGGTGGCCCGGCGGTCATTTGTCAGGTGGGCGTGGGTCTGCGGGTGGGGACGCCTCATCTCGCGACGAGGTGACAACTTCCGGGCCGGTGATTGGCGGTGGCGGTGTTCCGGGCCGTCCACGGGTGTGCCGATGATGAGACGGGTGCTTCCGCGCCAGGGGCCGAGTGCGCGGCAGGACCTTCGTCCCACGCCGATGCGGAGGAGTGCCGATGACGCGCGTTGGAGAGGCCGCCGACCTGACAGCCATGAGGCTGCCCGACCCGCTGGTCGCCCTCATCAGGGGGGAGCTGCCGGACCTCGCCGACGAGATCGTCATGGCGGTGCGCCGTGACGTCCCCGGGTACGGCCGTCCGCTGGACGGGGCCTGCGGGCAGGTGCTGCGGTCGGCGGTGCGGCGGAACCTGGCGGCGTTCACCGACTACGTGGCGGGGTTCGCCGGAGGCGCCGCCGAGCACGCCGAGCTGTGCCGCGACCTGGGTCGGCTGGAGGCGCGCGAGGGCCGCACCATGGACCGGCTCCAGGCCGCGTACCGGATCGGGGGGCGGGTGGCGTGGCGCCGGTTCATGCGGCTGGCGGCGCGGCACCACCTGCCGCCCTCGGACATGTCGGCGCTGGCCGACGCGCTGTTCCGGTTCCTGGACGGGCTCGCGACGATGTCGGTGGACGGGTTCCTGGAGGCGCGGGCGCGTTCGGAGGCGTCGCTGGAGGAACGCCGCCGGACGTTGCTGCGGCGGCTGCTGGCGGACCCGCCCGAGCCCGGCGCGGACCTGGTGGTGGCCGCCGGGGAGGCGGGCTGGCCGCTGCCGTCCGAGGTGACCCCGGTGGCGCTCGAACCGGGCGCCGGGCCGGGCGCGGAGGCCCTGGACCGGGACGTTCTGGCCGACCTGGCCGGGCCGGAGCCGTGCCTGCTGGTGCCGGGCGCGCTGGACGAGGCGCGGCGGGCCATGCTGGTGAGGGTGTTCCCGGGGCGACGGCTCGCCGCGGGGCTCACGGTGCCGGTCGGGCGGGCGGCGGACTCGCTGCGCTGGGCGCGGCGGAGCCTGGAGCTCGCCACCGAGGGGGTCATCGACGACGCCCCGGTGACGCTGGTGGAGGACCACCTGATGGCGCTGTGGCTGACGGCGGACCCGGCGCTGACCGACCGGATCGCCGAGGGGCCGGGCGCGGCGCGGGACCCGTTCGCGGCCGAGGCCGTCCTGCGGGCGCGGGCGCTGCGGGACCGGCCGGGGGGCGGTCAGCCCTCGGACGGCGGCGGGTCGCTGTAGGCCAGCAGCCGGGCCACGTTCGCGGTGATCTTGAGGTTGAACATGCCGGCCAGCGCCCGTAGGAACGCTCCCATGGCGCCGTCGGCCGGCTCCCGCTCCAGCCACCACTCCACCCGTTCGGCCACCACGGGGTCGAGCGAGGCGGCGTTGAACAGGGCGGCCCCGAGGTGCATCGACAGCAGGATCTCGACCGTGTCGCGGGGCATGTGGCGGGTCTCCAGCCACTCCAGGGCGGCGGTCTCGACGCCCGCCACCCAGTACCGCACGGTCATCTCCAGCAGCGGGGTGACCTCCTCGGCCTCCAGCACCTCGTACGTCATCCGGCACAGGTCGCGCCGGACGCCGTCGGCGACCGCGCGGATCTCGTCGTTGGCCATCGGCGAGTTCCACCGGACGATGCCGACGAAGGTGGTCTCGTGTTCCTCGATGTAGTCGAAGAACCGCCGCAGCCGGACCAGCAGCGCCTTGGACGGCGGGCCGTGGGGCGCGTCGCGGACGTAGTCCAGCAGCTGGTCACCGGCGGTGCGGAACGCGGCGGTCAGCAGTTCCTGCCGGGTCTCGAAGAAGCGGTACACGGAGGTGCGGGAGATGCCCGCGGTGGCGGCCACGTCGCCGAGCGAGGCGTCGTGGTTCTCGCTGAACGTCGCGATGGCGGCCTCGACGATCTCGTCGCGGCGCTGGTCGGACGGCAGCCGCCGGTAGCCGATCCGCTTGGGTCTGTCCCGCCCGTCGGCGGCCTCCCCGTCCACTTCACGGTGGACGCGGGGCGTTTCGGAGATGGCCATTGCGCTCTCTGGTCTCTCTGCGCTCGGGTGGCGGGGACGGGGCTAGGACAACGCCGGGACGGCGCCGGCGCGGCGGTCACGCGCCGTGCCCCGCGCGGGCGGCCGGGCCCCCGGCACGCCACGGTCGGGGCACGGCGCGTGACCGCCGCGCCGGCGCCGTCCCGGCGTTGT
>DATADI010000663.1:0-7885 GCA_036258615.1 Thermomonospora sp.
CCGAGCTGCGCGCGGCGGGCGGCGACCCGATCGTCACCATCGACGAGGAGGGCGGCGACGTCACCCGGCTCGGCGGGCACCGCACCGCCAGCCCGTACCCGGGCAACGCCGCGCTCGGCGCGGTGGACGACGTGGAGCTGACCCGCCGGGTGTACCGGTCGCTGGCCGCCGAGCTGGCCTGGGTCGGCGTCAACCTCAACTTCGCGCCGTCGGCGGACGTCAACTCCGCCGACGACAACCCGATCATCGGGACCCGCGCGTTCGGGTCCGACCCGGCCCTGGTGGCCCGGCACACCGCCGCCGCCGTCGCCGGGACCCAGGAGGCCGGGGTGGCGGCGTGCGCCAAGCACTTCCCCGGGCACGGCGCCACGGTGGAGGACTCCCACCTGGGCGTGCCGCTGGTGGACGCCGACCTGGACCTGCTGGAGCGCCGGGAGCTGGTGCCGTTCCGGGCGGCCATCAAGGCGGACGTGCGGGCGGTGATGACCGGGCACCTCAACGTCCCGGCGATCACCGGCGGCGAGCCCGCCACGCTGTCCCCGGCCGCGATCAACGGGCTGCTGCGCAACCGGCTGGGGTTCGGCGGCGTGATCGTCACCGACGCCCTGGACATGGACGGCGCCAGCGGCCGGATCGGCATCCCCGAGGCGGCGGTGCGGGCCCTGTACGCGGGGGCCGACCTGCTGTGCCTGGGGCCCAACGAACACGAGGACAGCGTCCGGGCGACCGTGGCGGCCATCGAGGCGGCCGTCCGGGAGGGCAGGCTGACCGGCGAACGGCTGGAGGACGCCGCCGAGCGCGGCCGGGCCCTCCGGGCGTGGCTGGCGGGCTCCGTCCCGGCGGCGGTGGACCGGTCGGCGGCCCTGGAGGCCGCCCGGCGGGCCCTGTCCTTCACCGGGGCGCTGCCCGCGCTCACCGACCCGCTGGTGGTCGAGCTGGAGGCCCCCGGCAACATCGCGGTCGGCCCGACCCCGTGGGGGCTGGGGCCGTGGGCGCCGGACCTGGTCCGGGTCGACGGCGCGACGGCCGAGGCCGCCCCGCTGCTGGAACGCGCCCGGGGCCGCGGGCTGGTGATCGTCCTGCGGGACGCGCACCGGCACCCCGCGCAGCGCGCCCTGGCCAACGCGCTGCTGGCGAGCCGTCCCGACGCGGTCGTGGTGGAGATGGGGCTGCCGGTGTGGCGGCCGGGCTCGGGCGCGCACCTGGCCACCTACGGGGCCACCCGGGCCAACGGGCAGGCCGCCGCCGAGTTGCTGGGACTGGCCGGAGCAGGCCCCGACACGGGCCCCGACCGGCCCTGACGGCCCCCGGGCGGCCTCCCGGAAACGGTCGAACGGTCATCGGACGGGATACCGCAGCCCAACCAGTCAGATCGACAAGGGATACTAGAGGTATGCGATTGTCCGCCCGGGTCGATTACGCGCTGCGTGCCGCCGCGGAGCTGGCGGTGGCCGGGAGCCGCCCGGTGACCGCGGTCCAGCTCGCCGAGGCACAGCAGATCCCGCCCAAGTTCCTGGAGAACATCCTCGGCCAGCTCCGCCGGTCCGGTCTGGTGCGCAGCCAGCGCGGCCCCGAGGGCGGCTACTGGCTCGCCCGGCCGGCCGCCGAGATCTCGCTGGCCGACATCATCCGCGCCATCGACGGCCCCCTGCTCGGCGTGCGCGGCGAGCGTCCCGAACACGTCGGGTACCAGGGCGCCGCCGCCTCGCTGCAGGAGGTGTGGATCGCGCTGCGCGCCAGCGAGCGCGGCATCCTGGAGTCGGTCACCCTCGGTCACATCGCGGCGGGCGAGCTGCCCGAGGCGGTGGCCGAGCTGACCAAGGATCCGGCCGCCTGGCAGAGCCCGTCGCTGATCTGAGGCCCCGGTGCCGGAGGGCGACGTCGTCTGGCTCACCGCCCGGCGCCTCCACCAGGCGCTCGCCGGGCGGGTGCTGACCGTCAGCGACTTCCGGGTGCCCGCCCTGGCCACCGCCGACCTGCGCGGGCGCCGGGTCGCCGAGGCGACCGCCCGCGGCAAGCACCTGCTGGTCAGGGTGGACGGCGGGCTGACCGTGCACACCCACCTGATGATGGACGGCTCCTGGCGGATCCGGCCCGCCGGGCGCCCGCCCCGCGACCACCGGATCCGGCTGGCGCTGGGCAACGACGCCTCGCTCGCGCTGGGGTACTCGCTGGCGGTGGTGGAACTGCTGCCCACCGCCGAGGAGGCCCGCGCCGTCGGCCATCTCGGGCCCGACCTGCTCGGCCCCGACTGGGACCCCGGTGAGGCCGTGCGCCGGCTGCTCGAACGACCCGGACGGCCCGTCGGCGAGGCCCTGCTCGACCAGACGCGGCTGGCGGGCATCGGCAACGTCTACAAGTGCGAGGTGCTGTTCCTGCGCGGGGTGAACCCCTGGCGGCCCGTCGGCGACGTCGACGACCTGCGTGTCCTCGTGGACCTCGCACAGCGCCTGCTGCACGCCAACCGGAGCCGCCACGGCCATGTCACCACCGGCGACCTGCGGCGCGGCCACGAGCACTGGGTCTACGGACGGGCCGGCCGCCCCTGCCGCCGCTGCGGCACCCGGATCGAGCGCGCCGAGGGGGACCGCGTGACCTTCTGGTGCCCCCGCTGCCAGCCCGCCCCCGCCGGAGGGTCGGCACCCGCCCGGTGACGGCCGATCCGGACGGGTTGCCGCCGTTGCCGGGTCGCTGGATCCCGCGCCCGTGCTCCGATCCTCGACCGGTCCCGGACCCAAGTCAATTCTCGGGTTTACTTGCCCATGCCCAAGGTCTACCTTGGGCCCGGTGACCCTGGACGATCTTCGTGTGTTCGTCGCCGTCTGCGAGGCCGAGAACCTCAGCGCCGTCGCCCGCGACATGGCGTGCAGCCAGTCGGCCGTCAGCCAGCACGTCAAGCGGCTGGAGCGGGAGACCGGGCTGGTGCTGCTGGAGCGCCGCCCCCGGGGCGTGGTCCCGACGCAGGCCGGGCGCATCCTCTACCGCGCCGCCGCCGAGGGCATCGCCGGGCTCGGCGCCGCCCTGCGCTCCCTGGACGACCTGCGCCGCGGCACCAGCGGCACCGTGCGGATCAGCACCGGCGCGACCACCGTCCGGCACTTCATGGCCGCCGGGGTCGCCGCGTTCCGGGAACGGCACCCGGACGTGACGCTGGAGTTCCAGACCGCGGGCTCCAGCCGCCGCTGCCTGGAGGCCGTGCAGGCGCACGAGGCCGACCTGGCGTGGGTGACGGTCGGCCGCCCGGTCCGCGGGGTGGAGCAGCGCCCCTCGACGTCGCTGCCGTGGGCGCTGGCCGTCCGGGTGGACGACCCGCTGGCCCAGCGGGAGAGCCTGCGCCCCGGCGACCTGGCCGGGATCCGGCACATCCAGCTCCCGGCCAGCTCCACCTCCCGCGAGCACCTGGAGGCCCATCTCGCCGCGCACGGCGTCCGGCTGGAGTCCACCACCAGCGTGGCCGACTGGGACACCGCGCTGCTGCTGGCCGAACTTGGCCTCGGGCACGCCGTGCTGCCGTCACTGCCGGGCTGGAACCACGGCCCCGGCGCGGTCGTCCGGCTGATCCCCATCCCGGCCCTGCCGCCGCTCACCGCCGGGTGGGCGGCGCGCCGGTGGGACGCGCTGAGCCCGCTGGCGCTGGAGTTCGCCGACACGGTCGTGGCCAGCCTGCGCCGGGACACCGGCTGAGCACGGCACGAGGCCCCCGTCCCGGTGGGACGGGGGCCTCGTCGCGCCGCGTCACTGCGTCTGGACCTCGAACATCCAGTGCTGCTTCTCCAGGTCCGCGGTCAGGGTGATGAACAGGTCCTGGGTCACCAGGTCGCTGTCCTCGGTCTCCTTGATCCGCTCCCGGAACCGGGCGATGATCTGCGCCAGCGTGTCGGTGATCGAGGCGACGACCTTGTCGTCGGACTGGTAGCCGCCGTCCGGCTGACGGATCTTGGTGCTGTCGGCGACGGTGCGCACCCGTCCGTCGGGGTTGACGCCGACGGCCACCGCCCGCTCGGCCACCAGGTCGGTGTACTTGCGGGCCACCGCCACCACCTCGTCGAGCTGGAGGTGGATGGACCGGAAGTTGCGGCCGGTGAGGTTCCAGTGGGCCTGTTTGGCCACCAGGGAGAGATCGATGAGGTCCACCAGGGCACCCTGCAGGGCGTCCCCCGTGGTCCGCAGAGCGGATTCGTTGAGAGGGCTCTTGACCGTCGCCATTGTCGGCTCCTTCCGCGTCGAACGCCGTCCCTTACAACCTCGGGACATCCCCGGGAATGCCGGGGGCAATCGCGGCGAACCTCACCACGACGACGGGAATACCGGGCGACGCGGAGGGGATCAGGCGGCGACCATGTCGGCGCGGAACTCGCCGGTGATCTCCTCGGGGGTGCTGGGGATCGGACCGGCCGCCAGCGCCTCCTGCTCCAGCGGCTCGCTGAGCCGCTCGTGCTCGGGCGCGGCGCCCGCCATCACCGGCTCCTGCTGGAGCTCGGCCAGCGCGAGCTGGTCGGCGACCTCGCGCAGCACGTGCGACAGCGGGACCCCCAGGGCCTTGCAGATCGAGGCGAGCAGCTCCGAGGACGCCTCCTTCTGCCCGCGTTCGACCTCGGACAGATACCCCAGTGACACTCTCGCCGCCGCGGACACCTCGCGAAGGGTGCGACCCTGGCGCAGCCGCAGCCGCCGCAGTACGTCACCGAGCAGCTGGCGAAGCAGGACCATCGCTCGCTCCCTCCCCGAGTTTCGGACCTTCGACGTCTCCACCGTACCTGTCTACCAGGCGACCATGGCAGACCGAGGATTTCGTGTTCGCTCGGAACGTAACGCTGTAATCAGCCCGGCTCTTCCCGATCTTGGCCGCGGGACACCGCCGCCGGGTCGGGCCCCACCCCCAGCAGCTCACGTCGCAGCAGGTCAAGGGCGTGCACGACGGTCAACCGGCGGACCTGCCCGCGCCCCAGGACGCCCGAGCGGGGCACGGGGAGCAGCGGAGCGGTCACGGTGGTCTTCCCCTCCGGACCGGCCACCGCGACGTACACGGTGCCCACCGGACGCCCGTCCTGGGGCTCCGGCCCCGCCACCCCGGTCACCGCGAGGCCGTAGGTGGCCGCCAGCCGGTCCCGGACGCCCTCGGCCATCGCGGCGGCCACCTCCGGGTGCACGGCCCCGTGCTCGGCCAGGAGGCCCTCCGGGACGTCCAGCAGGTCCCGCTTGAGCCGGGTGGCGTAGGCGACCACGCCGCCCGCGTAGGTGGCCGACGATCCCGGCATCTCGGTCAGCTCCGCCCCGATCAGCCCGCCGGTGAGGGACTCGGCCGTCGCCACCGTCGCCGACCGCTCCCCCAGCAGGCGGTGGACGACCCGGTCGAGCGTCCGGTCCTCCTCCCCGTAGACGGCGGGCCCGAGCAGCTCCCGGGTCAGGGCGTCGGCCCGGTCGAGCAGCGCGGGGGCGCCGGCGCCGGTCGCGGTGATCCGGACCCTCACCTCGGCGGCGCCGGGCAGGTACGCCAGCCGGACGCCGTCCATCGCCTCCACCGGGGCCAGCCGGGCGGCCACCACGGACTCCCACAGCCCGGCGGTGCGCAGCGTGCGCCGCGCCACCGGCGTCTCCCCCGGGCCCGCGGCCAGCTCCGGCAGCACCGTCTCGGTCATGATCGCGCGCATCTCGTGCGGGACGCCGGGCAGCGCGTACACCACCCCGCCGGGCAGCCTGACCCGCAGGCCCGGCGCGCTGCCGACCGGGTTGTCCAGCAGCCCCGCGCCCTCGGGGACCTCGGCCATCCGCAGGGCCATCTCGGGCATCGCGCGGCCCGACGCGCGGGCCCGCTCACGCAGCCACCCCTCCAGCCGCGGGTCGCGGAGCAGCGGCACGCCCGCCGCCCGCGCCAGCGCGTCCCGCGTGAGGTCGTCGTAGGTGGGGCCGAGCCCGCCGGTGGTGATGACGGCGTCCGCGCGCTCCAGCGCGGACGTCACCGCCTCGATGATCACGTCCAGCTCGTCCCCGACGACCACGCTGCGCGTCACCCGCACCCCGGCCTCGGCCAGCCGCTGCCCCAGCCAGGCGGCGTTCCCGTTCACGGTGTCCCCGAGCAGCAGCTCGTCGCCCACCGTCACCAGCTCGACCCGCATCCCGCGCCCCCTTTCGCGATCATGCTCTCACGGGCGCGGCGGGCCCGGCTCAGGTCGCGGGCGCGGCCCGGCGCAGCCGCCACGCCTGCACGACGTAGTCCAGCCCGGTGACCACCGTCACGACCACGGCGGCGGCCATCACCGCCCACCGCAGCGGGTCGAACGGGCCCGGCATGATGTACAGGCCGATCGCCAGCACCTGCAGCAGGGTCTTGAGCTTGCCGCCCTTGCTCGCCGGGATCACCCCGTACCGGATCACCACGAACCGCAGGACGGTGACGCCGATCTCGCGGACCAGGATCACCACGGTGACCCACCACCACAGCTCGCCCAGCACCGACAGGCCCACCAGCGCCGCCCCGGTCAGGGCCTTGTCGGCGATCGGGTCGGCGATCTTGCCGAAGTCGGTGACCAGCCCGTACCGCCGGGCCAGGTCCCCGTCGATCTTGTCGGTGACCGAGGCCGCCGCGAACACCGCGAACGCCGCGATCCGCCAGCCGTCGCCGTCCATGAACAGCGTCCACACGAACACCGGCACCAGCACGATGCGCAGCATCGTCAGCAGGTTGGCGACGTTGTAGACGCTCGGGGGCGCCGCGGGGGTCACCGGGTCCGGCGAGGCGGCCGCCGGGTCCGCCGCCGGATCGGGCCCGGCCGGGCTCATGGGACGTCCGCCACGAGGTCCACCCCGTCGGCGTCGACGACCGTCGCGGTCACGAACGCGCCGACGGCGAGGCCCTCGCCCCGCACCAGCACGGTGCCGTCCACCTCGGGCGCCTGGTGGGCGGCCCGGCCCTCGAACGCCCCGGGCTCGACCTCCTCCTCCAGCAGCACCTCCACCGCGGTGCCGATCCGCTCCTCGGCGCGCTGCGCGGTCAGCTCCTCGGCCAGCGCGGACACCTCGGCGACCCGCCGGGCGACCTCGTCCTCGTCCACCTTCCCGGCGAACCCGGCGGCCTCGGTGCCGTCCTCGTCGGAGTAGCCGAAGATCCCGACCGCGTCCAGCCGCGCCTCGGTCAGGAACGCGGTCAGCTCCGCCACGTCCTCCTCGGTCTCACCGGGGAAGCCGACGATGAAGTTGGACCGCACCCCCGCCTCGGGCACCCGGTCGCGGATCCGGCCCAGCAGCTCCAGGAACGACTCCCGGTCGCCGAACCGCCGCATCCGCCGCAGCACCGGGCCGCTGGCGTGCTGGAACGACAGGTCGAAGTACGGCGCCACCCCGGGCGTCCCGCACAGCACGTCGATCAGCCCCGGCCGCAGCTCCGCGGGCTGCAGGTAGCTCAGCCGCACCCGGCCGACGCCCTCCACCGCCGCCAGCCTGGGCAGCAGCGCCTCCAGCGCCCGCAGGTCGCCCAGGTCCTTGCCGTAGGAGGTGGAGTTCTCGCTGACCAGCACCAGCTCCCGGACGCCGTGCCCGGCCAGCCACCCGGCCTCCGCCAGGATCTCCTGGGGGGCGCGCGAGACGTACGCGCCGCGGAACGCCGGGATCGCGCAGAACGTGCAGCGCCGGTCGCAGCCGGACGCCAGCTTCAGCGGCGCGACCGGGCCGCCGCCCAGCCTGCGCCGCAGCACCCGGGGACCGGACGCGGGCGCGACGCCCTCGGGCAGGTCGGGCGCCCCGCCGTGCCCCGGGATCGCCACTCCCTGGGCGGACGTGCCGCGCTCGACCGGCGTGATCGGCAGCAGCGTCCGCCGGTCGCGCGGCGTGTGCGCCGGGCGGCGGACCCCCGCCAGGACGTCCTCCAGCCAGTCGCCGATCTCGGCGT
>DATADI010000664.1:0-10596 GCA_036258615.1 Thermomonospora sp.
GACCAGCCGCCCCACCCGCCGGCTCACTGGCTGGCTCCCGAGGTCGGGGCGAGCCGGTAGGACCCGGCGCCCTCACCGGTGCCGAAGTGCCCGTTGCGGCCGACGAGCTGGTCGGCCAGGGCGAGCACGGTCACGATCTGCCCGGAGGACTGGTCGAGGGTGTCCACGGAGGAGACGTCGTCGCCGGTGTCGGAGTCGCGCAGGGCGGCGATCAGGCCGCCCTCGGCCACGGCGGTGGTCGGCCCGGCCAGCACCGCGCCGCGCCCGGCCCCGTCCAGCGCGCCCGCCAGCGCCACCAGCGCCCGGTTGTCGGCGTCCGCGCCGTCCTGGTACGGAGAGGAGGGTGCGATCATGACGGCGAGTGTCGCATGCTGCGCGGGCTTCCCGCTGACGGTCACGAAACCCGCCGTCCGGAACGCCTCCAGGATCGCCTTGGAGGAGGGGTCGTCGCGCAGCGCCTTGGACGCGTCGCCGGTCAGCAGCGCGCCCGCCAGCACCCGCGCGGCCTTGTCGTACGGCCCGGCGCCCTCGGGAAAGGCGGTCCCGGCGGGCTTGAGCTGCTCGGCGAGCTGGTCCAGGGTGGCCAGCCGGTCGTCGTCCAGGAACCTCTTCTGGATGGTGACCCGGCCGGTCACCGTGGCGCCGGCGCCGTTCTCGCCCAGCAGCTCGCCGACCTTGTCGAGGCTGTCGGAGCCCGCGCCGGGGGTCTCCACCAGCACCACCGACTGGTTCTTCAGCCGCCCGGCCAGCACCCGGGGGCCCGCCGAGCGCAGGAACTGCTCGTCGAACTCCCTCTGCTCCAGCAGCTCCCGCTGGCGGGTGCGCAGCTCGGTGTTGCTCTTGCCGGTCGCCGCGACCTCCTTCTTCAGGGTGCCCAGCAGCGGATCCGACAGCGCGGTGGCGCCCAGCACGAGGCCGACCGCCAGCGACAGGAAGATCGCGACGATGGAGACGAGGTGGTAACGGAAATCGATCACGTGAAGAGTCCGGTCAGCCAGAAGAGGAAGGCGTGCCAGCGTTCGGCCAGCAGGGGGAGCATCACTTCCCTGATCGGCGACACCAGCACCGCCACGGTCATGGCGATGAACGCGCCCAGCACCAGCAGCGTCAGGGACCAGCCGGAGATCCGGCTGCGGTACAGGCGGCTGACGCCCTTGGCGTCCACCAGCTTGCTGCCGACCCGCAGCCGGGTGAGGAACGTGCTGGCCATCCCGGCCCGGCCCTTGTCGAGGAACTCCACCATGTTGGCGTGCGTGCCGACCGCGACGATCAGGGTGGCGCCCTTGTCGTCGGCCAGCAGCATCGCGATGTCCTCGCTGGTGGCGGTGGCGGGGAAGACCACCGCGTCCTCGCCGAGGTCCTTGACCCGCTTGAGGCCGGGGGCCCGGCCGTCCCGGTAGGCGTGCACCACCAGCTCGGCGCCGCAGGTGAGGGCCTCGTCGGACACCGAGTCCATGTCCCCGACGATCATGTGGGGCTTGTAGCCGGCCTCCAGCAGCGCGTCCGCCCCGCCGTCCACCCCGATCAGCACCGGCCGGTACTCCCGGATGTAGGGGCGCAGCGTGGCGATGTCCTCGCGGTAGTGGTAGCCGCGCACCACGATCAGGGCGTGCCGGCCCTCCAGCTCGGTGGCCACCTCGGGCACCCCGACGCCGTCGATCAGCAGCTCCCGCTCGCGGCGGACGTACTCCATGGTGTTGGCGACGAACGCCTCGATCTGGTCCGACAGCCCGGCCTTGGCGTCGGCGAGGGCCCGTTCGACGGTCTCGGCGGTCTGCTCGCGGCCCTTGGCGACCACCTCGTCCCCGCGGTGCACGGTGCCGCCGTGGACGCGGACGACCTCGCCCTCGGTGAGCCGGGTGAAGATCTCCGGCCCGACGTCGTCCACCAGCGGGATGCCCGCCTCCAGGAGGATCTGCGGGCCCAGGTTGGGGTACCGCCCCGAGATGCTGGGGGCCACGTTGACGACCGCGCCGACCTGGCAGGACACCAGGGCCTCGGCGCTGACCCGGTCGAGGTCGACATGGTCGATCACCGCGATGTCGCCCGGCTGCAGCCGCTTGGTCAGCTTCTTGGTGCGGCGGTCGAGCCGGACCTCGGCGCGCACGCCGGGCTGCCCGTCGTCCTTGCCCGGGCCCAGGCCGAACACGCGCCGGGACAGACGTCTCGGGGCGGTGCGCGCGCGCCGTTCGGCGATCGAAGACCGTTCGTTCATCACGAGCCATCCTGCCAGAGCGCATGGGGGGACATGGGAAACGACGAACGGTCAGGCGTGTTCGTTCGGGCACGATCCGTGACGACGGGGCCGGGTCAGCCCGCCTTTCCGCGTTCGGCGGCGGCCAGGGCCAGCAGTTCCTCGGCGTGGGCGCGGCCCAGCTCGGAGTCCTCCAGCCCGGCCAGCATCCGCGACAGCTCCCGGATCCGGCCCTCGTGGTCGAGGGCGGTGACGCCGCTGCGGGTGACCGAGCCGTCGTCGGACTTGGCCACCAGCAGGTGCTGGTCGGCGAACGCGGCGACCTGCGGCAGGTGGGTGACCACGATCACCTGGGAGGTGCGGGCCAGCCGGGCCAGCCGGCGGCCGATCTCCACCGCCGCCTTGCCGCCGACCCCGGCGTCCACCTCGTCGAACACGAACGTCGGCACCGGGTCGGCGCCCGCGAACACCACCTCGATGGCCAGCATCACCCGCGACAGCTCACCGCCGGAGGCGCCCTTGTGCAGCGGCAGCGGCGGCGCCCCCGGGTGCGCGACCAGCCGGATCTCCACCTCGTCGGCCCCGTACGGCCCGAACTCGGCCACCGGCGTGACGGTGACGACGACGCGGGCGTGCGGCATCGCCAGCGCGGCCAGCTCCTCGGTGACGGCGGCCGAGAACCGCTCGGCGGCCGCCGTCCGCACCTGGGTCAGCTCACCGGCGATGGTCCGCAGGCGTTCCTCCAGCTCGGTGTGCTCGGCGCGCAGCTCCTCGATCCGCTCGTCGTCGCCCTCCAGCTCGGTCAGCCGCGCCGCGGACCGCTGCGCCCAGGCCAGCACCTCGTCGAGGGTCTCGCCGTACTTGCGGGTCAGCGCGGTCAGCTCGGCGCGCCGCTCCTGCACGACGGCCAGCCGCGCCGGGTCGGCCTCCACCGACTCGGCGTAGGCGGCCAGCTCGGTGCCCGCGTCGGAGATCAGGTACCCGGCCTCGGCGAGCCGGTCGGCCAGCTGCGCCAGGGCCGGGTCGTGGTCGCGGACGGCGTCCAGCGCGGACCGGGCGGCGCCCAGCAGGCTCACCACGTCGGCCGGGGTGACGGCGGTGGAGGCCGGGTCGCCGAGCAGGGCCGCGTGCGCGGTGGTGGCGGCGGTGCGCAGCGCGTCGGCGTGCCCGAGTCGCTCGGCCTCGGCGGCCAGCTCGGCGTCCTCCCCGGCCCGCGGGTCGACCTTCTCGATCTCCTCCAGCCCGAACCGGAGCAGGTCGGCCTCCTGGGCGCGTTCGCGGGCCCGGGTCGTCAGCTCCTCCAGCAGCGCGCCCACCTGACGGTGCCGCTGGTAGGCGGCGGTGTAGGCGCGCAGCGGCTTGGTCAGCGCCTCCCCGGCGTACCGGTCGAGCGCGGCGCGCTGGCGGCCCGGCTGCAGCAGCCGCTGCTGGTCGGACTGACCGTGCACGGCCACCAGGTCGTCGGCCAGCGTGATCAGCGTGCTCACCGGCACCGACCGGCCGCCCAGATGGGCGCGGGAGCGGCCCTCGGCCGACACCGACCGGGTGATGATCAGGGTGTCCTCGTCCAGCTCGGCGCCGGTCTCGGTGACCCGGGTGACGACGCGCCCGCCGGGGTCCACGACGATCCGGCCCTCGACGGTGGCGCGCCCGGCGCCGGGCCGCACCCGCTGCGGGTCGGCGCGGCCCCCGAACAGCAGCCCGAGGCTGGTCACCACCATCGTCTTGCCGGCCCCGGTCTCGCCGGTCACCACGTTGAACCCCGGGGACAGCTCGAGGACGGCCTCGTCGATCACGCCGAGGCCCGCGATCCGTACCTCCTCGACCATCGGCCGCACGAGCGTCACACCCTCTCCTTTGGTCGGCGGTCCGAGATTATCCCTCGCGGGGCGTGTCGCGTTCGCGGCGGCCCGCGCCGCCGTCCCCCGGCCGGACCCGCCCGCGCCAGCCGGTCACGGGGAGCCCGAACTTGGTCACCAGCCGGTCGGTGAACGGCGTGCGGTGCAGCCGGGCCAGCTTGACCGGGGCCGCGCCGCGCCGGACCTCCACCCGCGCGCCCGGCGGGAGGCCCACCGTACGGCGCCCGTCGCACCACAGCACGGCGCGCGGGGTGTCGGGCAGCACCTCCACCGCCACCACCGAACGGGGGGACACCACCATGGGACGGGCGAACAGGGCGTGCGCGCTGATCGGCACGACGAGCATCGCCTCCACCTCCGGCCACACCACGGGCCCCCCGGCGGAGAACGCGTACGCGGTCGACCCGGTCGGAGTGGCGCACACCACACCGTCGCAGCCCCAGTGGGACAGCGGCCTGCCGTCGATCTCGGCGACGACCTCCAGCATCCGCTCGCGCTCGGCCTTCTCGACGGTGGCCTCGTTGAGCGCCCACGTCGTGGCGGCGACCGTGCCGTTGCGCCGTACGGTGACGTCGATGGTCATGCGCTCCTCGACGTCGTAGCGGCGTTCCACGACCCGTTCGACGGTGGCGGTCAGGTCCTCCCGCTCGGCCTCGGCGAGGAACCCGACATGGCCCAGGTTGACGCCCAGCAGCGGCGTCCCGGACATCCGGGACAGGTCGGCGGCGCGCAGGATCGTGCCGTCCCCGCCCAGGACCATGACCAGCTCGGCGTCCTCGGCGGCGGCGGCCGACGCGGGCAGCACGTCGACGCCCGCGCAGCGCAGGTCGCGGGCCTCCTCGTCCAGCACCCGCACGGCGATGCCCGCCTTGCTCAGCCGTTCGATCACCAGCTCCGCGCTGCGGACCGCCTCCGGCCGCCCGGTGTGCGCCACCACCAGCACCGACCGCGCGCTCACCGGGGTCCCTCCGCCACGGCCCGGCGCAGGTCGTCCTCGCGCAGGGCGGGGGCCCCGGCCCGCAGCCACAGGAAGTACTCGACGTTCCCGGTCGGGCCGGGCAACGGGCTCGCGGTCACGCCGAGGACACCCAGCCCGAGGGTCGCCGCGTGGCCGGCGACGTCGCGGACGGCCTCCGCCCGCAGCTCCGGATCACGCACCACGCCCCCGGCCCCCACCCGGTCCCTGCCGACCTCGAACTGCGGCTTGACCATCATCACGTAGTCGGCGTCGGGGGTCACGCACGCCTGGATCGGGCCCAGCACCAGGCGCAGCGAGATGAACGACAGGTCGGCCACCACCAGCGTCGGCGGCTCACCGGGCAGCCGTTCGGGCGTCAGGTCGCGCACGTTCACGCGTTCGAGCACGGTGACCCGCTCGTCGGTGCGCAGCGACCAGGCGATCTGCCCGTACCCCACGTCGACGGCGACCACGTGGGCCGCCCCGGCGCGCAGCAGCACGTCGGTGAACCCTCCGGTGGAGGCGCCCGCGTCCAGGCAGCGCCGCCCCCGGACGGTCAGCTCCCCGAACGCCTGGAGCGCCCCGGCGAGCTTGTGACCGCCGCGCGAGACGTACTCGGGGCCCTCACCGGCGGACTCCACGACGATGGCGGCCCCGGTCTCCACCTGCGTGGCGGGCTTGGCGGCGGTCTGCCCGCCGACCCGCACCCGCCCCTCCTCGATCAGCTCCCTGGCCTGCTCACGGGACCGGGCCAGCTTCCGCCGCACCAGCTCCGCGTCGAGCCGCCGCCTCGTCACCGGCATCGGTCCGCCCTCCCGGCCCGGCCCACCCGCCGCCCGGCCGCAACGCCTCCGTCCCGCCCCGCGTTCCGCCGGGGCCGCCCGGGGGCCCTCACGGCAGCCCGCCGGGACGCGCAGGGACGATACCCGGCCCCGGCTGCCGGGGCACCGCCGCCTCCTGGTCCACGGAGGTCAGCACGTCCTGCAACCGCCGGTGAACGTCCTCGAAGATCTCCACGTGCCCCGCCACCGGCACCCCGCCCAGCTCCCGGAGCCGCCCGAGCACCGCGTCAACCCGCTCATCCCCCGTCGGCTCCACCTCGCCGCCCATGTCCGGGATCGGGGGCCCCGGCTGGGCCGGGACGGCCTGTGCTGGTTGTGCGGGGCTCGTTCCGGAGGCCGGGATCAGGTGGCCGGACGCGGGCCGCGATCCTCCGGGGGCGGCCTCAGGCTCGGTGGCGGCGGTCTCCGGTGCGGAACGGGCCAGGGGCGGCCCGTCGGGCCCGTTTCCGGAAGGCCCGGGCGGCGAGGCCGTCTCCTCCGGGTCCGTCATCGGTCCGCCAGACATGTGCTCCTCCACCCGTGGGCCCCGGGCGCGCCGCCCGAGTCGCTTCCGCATCGTGATGAACGCTACCGTCCTGGAACGACATCGTTGGCGACCGATGGGGGAACGGGCTGACCATGGCGAACGAGGAGGAATGCCGGACCGCGCTCGAGGTCATCCGCACCAGGCTCGGCGACGTCGACCCGGACCGCTTCGCCGAGCACGTGGTGGACCGGACGATCGTCTGCCGGATCTCCGACCTGGGCCTCGCGCTGCGCTCC
This sequence comes from Thermomonospora sp., assembly GCA_036258615.1. Classification (GTDB taxonomy): domain Bacteria; phylum Actinomycetota; class Actinomycetes; order Streptosporangiales; family Streptosporangiaceae; genus Thermomonospora. The sequence continues at coordinate 6,616 of DATADI010000664.1, forward strand.
AGGATCCACGGGGGCGGCCTGGAGCCCTTCGAGCCGACCGACGACGCCCGGTCCGCGCAGGTCAAGGTCACGGTGAGCAGCGACGACCTGGTCGCCCTGGCCAACGACGAACTCCACGCCGCCCGCGCCTGGGCCACCGGCCGCCTCAAGATCGAGGCCGGCCTCCGCGACCTCCTACGCCTCCGCCGCCTCCTCTGATCCACCCCGGGACCACCGTCCCACCGACCCACACCCATCGCCCCCGGGCGCCGCCCCACCGCGCCAGCGCCCCCGGCGGCGCACCAGGGCGTCCCCACGACCCGCCACCATCTGACCCACCAGTAAGAGCACTAAGACCCTCCAGCCATCGTTCGCAGCCCCCGGCGCAGACGAGCACTTGTCGAGAACGGGCGTGGCCGCCACCGCCCGGCTCTGATGGGCGGTGGCGGCGCGTGGGCTCGTGCACGGTTATGGGTCAGTGGGCGCGGTAGGTCCGGGGGAGCTTGAAGCCGCGGTCGGCCATGACGCGGCGGAGGCGGTCGGGGTAGTCGGTGATGATGCCGTCCACGCCGTCGTCGATGAGCTTGTTCATCGTGGCCTCGTCGTTGACGGTCCAGGGGATGACCTTGATGCCCATGCGGTGGGCTCGGGTGACCATGTCCCTGGTGACGTACGGGCGGTAGCCGGGGTCGGTGATCTTCCCGTTCTGCGGGAAGCCGTGCACCGGGGAGAAGGCGGAGGCGCCGAAGGAGCGGACGGCCGCCAGCGGGTCGCCGCCGAAGTCGTCGATGTCCAGGCCGCCCAGCCACGGCGACGCGCCCGGCTGTCCGGTCTGCAGGAAGTCGTAGTTGGTGAGCGCGACGAGCGGGAGGCGGCGTTCCACCTGCCGCATCCGCATCAGGGCGCCCCAGTCGAAGCTCTGGATCGTGACCTGCCGCAGCAGCCGCGCCCGTCGTACCTCCTGTGCGGTGACCTGCACGAACTGCTCCCGGGGAGCGGTCTCGTGGGGTGCGCCCGCCTCGACCTTGGTCTCGATGTTCAGCCTGACGCCGTACGCCCGGTAGCGGTGCACCAGCCCGAACACCTCGCGCAGCAGCGGCATCCGGGCCCCGGGGACGGCGCGCTGCCCGGGGTACTCGGCCAGGGTCTGGGAGCCGCAGTCCATGGTGCGGACCTGGGCGAGCGTCAGCGTGTGGATGTACTTGCCGACGTACGGGAACTCGGGGTCGCCCGGGGTGAGGGGCGCGGTGTCACGGCACTTGCGGGAGCTGATCCTGCGGTCGTGCGTGACGACGGCCTGCCGGTCCTCGGTGATCTGGACGTCCAGTTCGAGGGTGCTGACGCCGAGTTCGAGGGCGTTGGCGAAGGCGGGGAGGGTGCTCTCGACGACCAGTCCCAGACCGCCGCGGTGGGCCTGGAGGTCGAAGGAACGACGCTGGTGGCCGTGTCCCGGGTCCGCCGCGGCGGGGACGGCCAGGAGCGGGCCGCAGGCGAGGGCGGCGGTCGTGGCGGCCAGGGCCTGGCGCCATCGGTTGCGGAGGTTCATGAGGTGGTCCTTTCGGTGGCCGGCGGGTCCGGGACGGCCCCGCCGCGCCACGCTCGGAGATCACCCCGGCGGACAGGCGTGCGCCAGGTTAGGCCCAGGCGAACCTTCCGTGATCACCACAGGAACCGGGCCTCAGCCGAGCCCGAGCCGCCCCAGCGCCGTGGTCACCTCCTTGGCCTGCACGGGCGTGTCCTGCTGCCACGCGGCCCCGCACAGCGCGCGCAGACCGTCGTACGGGTCGCCCTCGCCGGTCAGGTCGATCTCCTCCCCCGCGCGGCGTGCCGTCCAGCCGCCGCAGTGGTGCGCGCCGTCCTCGTGCCGTACGGGCGGGTGCGGTACGAGCAGACCGCCCAGATCGGCCGCGAGGTACGTGGGGCGGTGCCGGGGCTCGGCCGTCAGCGCGGTGACGGGGTCGGTGACTCCGGTGAAGACCAGCAGGCTGTCGGCGCCCCCGTTGTGAGCTCCCTCGATGTCCGTGTCGAGCCGGTCGCCCACCACCAGGGGACGGACGGCCCCCGTACGGACGATCGACTCCTGGTGCAGCGGCCGTTCCGGCTTGCCCGTAACGACCGGTTCGACACCCGTCGCGACACGGATGACCTGGAGCAGGGAGCCGTTCCCCGGACGGGGCAGGCCGTCGTTGCCCGGAATGGTCAGATCCCCGTTGGAGCCGACGAACAACGCCCCCTGAGCGACCGCCTGCGCCCCCTCGGAGATCAGACCGTACGACAGCCTCGGGTCATACCCCTGAACGACGGCAGCGGGCCGCTCCGCAGCCGTCGACACCGGCGTCAGGCCCCGTGCACGCAACGCCTGCCGCAGCCCCATGCCCCCGACGACGAGCACCCGAGCCCCCGCCGGAAGCCGCTCGGCGAGCAGCGTCGCCGCCGCCTGCGCCGAGGTCACCACGTCCTCCGCCGTAGCGGGCACCCCCACCCGGGTCAGCAACGCGGCGACCGCACTGGGCGTCCGCGAGGCGTTGTTGGTCACGAACGCCAGCCGCTGCCCCATGGCCCGCGCCTTGGCCAACGCCTCCGCCGCCCCCGGAACCGGCTGATGGCCCACATACACCACACCGTCCAGGTCAAGCAGCGCGACGTCGTACACCTCACTCAACGCCCGGTCACACCCACGCACCGAAACCCCTCCTCCAGCCACGCCCTACATCCCTGCCCACAACCGCACCCAAAGCCCCGAACCCACACGAGCCGCGCCTCCTCCAACGAGGCCGCCCCCCCTATGCCGACGGCCAGCCACCCAAAGGACCACCCCCGCCCCCTTATCCGACGTACGACACCCTCTCCACGCCACCCGAACCGCGCCCATCTACCAGCCAGGGATCCGCCCTTGCCGAAAGGACTAGCTCGCTCCAGCCCTCGCCCTCGCACCTCGCCCTCGCATCCGCGCAAGCCGCCGACGCCAGGAACCAGACGCCAGGTGCCCGCCAGCACTCACCGCCGACACAGCCCGCGGCCACACGGGCGTGCATGGGCCACACCTCGCGACTCCTGATGCACCACGCCGGCCACCTCGGCTGGCGTGGTGCAGCCCGTTGCTGCACTGCTGGAGCTGGTCGACCTGGCACCCGCTCGGCGCTCCATGGCGCAACCGTCGACGAAGCCGAGATCACCCGGAAGAGCGCGGCAACTCCCTCGACGTGCCTCTGGCACCACCTCCCGCTGCGACTGTGGCCCACCTCTCGGCGCGGCACTGATGTGCTCGTACGGGTCCTGACACGCTGCCTCAACGCGGCCTTGGCCCTAGGCCGCGCCGTGGCCGTATGAACGGAGTCGGCATGTTCAAGTGCCACAGTGCGGGGCGGCTCGGGGCGCCGTCATCCCCCTCTCGTGGGAGATCGATGGTGACGCCACCGCTGGCACCCCCGCCGAACGCGACCTGTGCCATCTCCTGTCGCCGGGAGGGATCAGCGGCGGGACGCCAGTGTCGCGCGCGCGTGGCGGAGCGCGTTGTTGTAGTGCTTGTTCTCGGGCCGCATCGCCACGGCCAACGCCAGGTGCTCCACAGCGGCCTCGAAATCACCGAGCCGCGACAACGACAACCCCAGGCCGAACAGCGCGTAGTCCTCCGAGGGGTTCTCTTGAACGATCCATCGGAAGCTGTCGGCCGCCTCCGCGAAGCGCCGCGCACCGTACTGCGCCCGTGCCAGCGCCTCCCGAATGCTCCGCGAGGACGGCTCGGCTTCGGCCGCTCGCTGCAGCAACTGCACCGCAGCCGCCGGACTCCCGGCTCCGAGCAACTCCAGCCCCCGCGTGTACCACTCGTACACGCCCCCGCTGGGTTCGGCACCCCCTCCGCCGGGCACCCGACCGGCCCCGTCATCGCCTCCCGAACGTCCCGCCCTCTCTGACCGTGCCTGGCCCTCCGAACGCCCCGACCCCTCCGACCGGGCCTGGCCCTCCGAACGCCCCGACCCCTCTGACCGTGCCTGGCCCTCC
>DATADI010000665.1:0-15260 GCA_036258615.1 Thermomonospora sp.
CGTCGGAGGTCGGTTAGCATGCACGGGGTATCCCCCTCAACTCCGTCCTGACTCCGGGGAAAGTCCGGAAGATCACGAATCAGGGGTCACATGAGGGTGAACGTCCCCCGCGTCCGCGCGACTGCAATAGGCTTCGGCCCATGAGTCACCCGGATCGGGTCAGGCCCCCGGGTGGCGAGTCGGTAGACACGATCGCGGAGCCCCCTGCCTTGGCTGGAAAGAGCGCCGAGTCCCTGGCCGAATTCGCCGCCCGCCACGGACTGACGCAGAGCGCGGCGCGTCCTCCGCTGCGCCGGTACGTTCGCGAGCTCTGGCAGCGGCGCACGTTCATCTGGAACTTCGCGTCCGCCAAGAGCATGTCGATGTACACCTCGTCGCGGCTCGGGCAGGTCTGGCAGGTGCTGACCCCGCTGCTGAACGCGGGCGTCTACTACCTGATCTTCGGTCTGCTGCTGAACACCGACAAGGGCGTCACCAACTTCAGCGCCTTCCTGATCACCGGGGTGTTCGTCTTCACCTTCACCCAGCGGTCGCTGACCGCCGGGGCGCGGTCCATCGGCAACAACCTGTCGCTGATCAGGGCGCTGCACTTCCCCCGGGCCTCGCTGCCGTTCGCGCACGTCATCGTGGAGCTGCAGCAGTTGCTGATCTCCATGGTGGTGCTCATGGCGATCGTGCTGGCCACCGGCGAGCCGGTCACCTGGCGCTGGCTGCTGCTGGTGCCCGCGCTAATGCTCCAGCTGGTGTTCAACATGGGGATCAGCCTGGCCATCGCCCGGATGGGCGCGTTCGTCCGCGACATCCAGCAGCTGCTGCCGTTCGTGACCCGCAGCTGGCTGTACTTCTCCGGGATCTTCTTCATGACCGCGGCGCTGGCCCAGCGGGAGACGATCCAGGACTACCCGTGGATCGGCAAGGTGCTGGAGGCCAACCCCGCCTCGGTCTACATCGAGCTGGTGCGGACCTCCCTGATCGACAGCTACCACGGTGACCTGGCCCGGCACGGCTGGGGGCACCACCACCTGTGGCTGTACGCGATCGGCTGGGCGCTGGCCGCCTTCGTCGGGGGATTCTGGTACTTCTACCGGGCTGAGGAGAGGTACGGCCGTGGCTGACGTCAAGGAGAGGGCACGGGTGACCGGCGCCGCGCCGCAGGTGGTGATCGACCCCGTCCGCGAGCCCATCGTGGTGGTCGACGACCTGCACATCGTGTACCGCGTCTACGGCGCCGGGGGCGGCAAGGGCACCGCCGCCAGCGCCCTGATGCGCATCCTGCGCCGCCAGAACCGGCCGCAGACGAAGGAGGTGCACGCCGTCCGGGGCGTGTCCTTCGTGGCCTACCGGGGTGACGCGATCGGCGTGATCGGCACCAACGGCTCGGGCAAGTCCACGCTGCTCAAGGCGATCGCCGGGCTGCTGCCGCCGCACCGCGGGGGCGTGTACACCCAGGGCCAGCCGTCGCTGCTGGGCGTCAACGCCGCGCTGATGCGGGAGCTGTCGGGCGAGCGGAACATCATCCTGGGCTGCCTGGCGATGGGCCTGACCCCCGAGCAGACCCGTGCCAAGTACGACGAGATCGTCAAGTTCGCCGACCTCAAGCCGGGGTTCATCCAGTACCCGATGTCCACGTACTCCTCGGGCATGGGGGCGCGCTTGCGGTTCGCCATCGCGGCGGCCCGCACCCACGACGTGCTGCTCATCGACGAGGCGCTGGCCACCGGCGACGCCAAGTTCAAGAAGCGCAGCAAGGCCAAGATCGACGAGCTGCGCAAGGACGCCGGGGCGGTGTTCCTGGTGGCGCACAACCTCGACGTGGTCGAGGAGACCTGCAACCGGGTGATCTGGCTGGACGAGGGCCGGATCCGGATGGACGGCGACACGCGCGAGGTCATCGCCGCGTACACGGAGGCGACCGGGAAATGAGCCCGGGTTGCTGGTAGGTATGGAGACCGTACCGATCAGCGATCCGAGCTTCAGGAGGTCCCATGGCCGGCCGGCCGCCGCTTCCCCACGAGTACCTGCCCGAGGTGCCCTCGTTCACGGTGACCAGCGACGACATCGCCGACGGTGAGCGCCTGGCGGACGCGCACGTGTTCGACGACTGGGGGTTCAGCGGGGGCAACACCTCCCCGCAGCTGCGCTGGTCCGGGTTCCCGGAGCAGACCCGGAGCTTCGCGGTGACCTGCTTCGACCCCGACGCGCCGACCGGCAGCGGGTGGTGGCACTGGGTGCTGTTCGACATCCCGGCCGACGTCACCGAGCTGCCGCAGGGCGCCGGGGCCGCCGACGCCAAGGTCGGCGTCCACGTCCGCAACGACTACGGGGTCAGGGCGTTCGGCGGCGCCGCCCCGCCCCCCGGCGACCCGCACCGCTACGTCTTCACCGTGCACGCCCTGGACGTGGAGTCCCTCGGCATCGACGGCGACGTCACCCCCGCCGTTGCGGGCTTCAACATCACCTCGCACACCCTCGCCCGAGCCACCATCATCCCCATCTACGGAACGTGACACTGGAGCCCCCAGACCCCCAAACGAACATGGGGGGTCTGGGGGCTCTCCCCCAGAAGCTCAGGTGACCGCGGCGGAGCGCCAGCGGAGCCGCGGGCACCTGGGCGCGTCGAATGCATCGCAGCGGAGCGAGGATGCGTTCGACGCGCTTAGCGGGGGGTGTGGGGGGTCGCCCCCCCACAATGGAACGGGAAGTGGTCGGCGAAGGCTGGCTTGAGGTCGTCCAGCCAGACGGCGGCGGGGTCGTACTTGGCGAAGAACGGCTTGTTGACCAGGTCGGCGTCACGGCACTGGATGAAGTGCAGGGCGAAGACCTTCTCGCCCGCCAGGTCGAGCACGCCGTCCACGCAGACCTTGCCGGGGGTGGCCGACATGGACGGGCCGCGCACCGTGCGGGCCAGGCCGGAGACGTTCTTGTAGGCGTCGCGGAAGATCTCGTACGCGCGGGCGAGCGGGACGGCGAAGTAGTCCTGCGGGCCGGTGTCACGCTCGACGAACATGTAGTACGGCACCATGCCGAGGCGGGTCTGGGTGCGCCACATGGACTCCCAGGCCGCCGGGTCGTCGTTGATGGAGCGGATCAGCGGCGCCTGGGTGCGGATCACCGCGCCGGTGTCGCGGATGCGGCGGACGGCCTCGCGCACCAGGGCCGGCTCCAGCTCGCGCGGGTGGGTGAAGTGCGCCATGAACGCCAGGTTCTTGCCGGACTCCACCACCTCCTCGAACAGCCGCAGCATGGCGTCGGCGTCGGGGTCGGTGACGAACTTCTGCGGCCAGTACGCCAGGGACTTGGTGCCGATCCGGATCGACTCGACCTGCTCCAGCCCCAGCAGCGGCTCGACGTACCGGCGCAGCACCGGCTCACCCATGATCATGGCGTCGCCGCCGGTGAAGAGCACGCTGGTGACCTCGGGGTGCGCCAGCAGGTAGTCGCGCAGCCGCGCGGGCTCGTCGCCGGCGAGCTTGAGGTCGGGGTCGCCGACGAACTGCGCCCACCGGAAGCAGTAGGTGCAGTACGCGTGGCAGGTCTGGCCCTGCTTGGGGAAGTACAGCACGGTCTCGTCGTACTTGTGCTGCATCCCGGGGACGATGCCGTCGCCGAAGCTTGGAACGTTCAGCTCCAGCTGCCCGGCGGGGTGGGGGTTCAGGCGCATCCGCACCTTCGTGGCGGCGGCCTCGACCTCGTGCCGGGGGGCCTCCCTGCGCAGCAGGTCGGCGATGTGCGCCACGTCGTCGGCGGGGAGCATGTCCGGCTGCGGGAACACCAGCCGGTAGATCGGATCGTCGGGGGCGGCCGACCAGTCGATCAGCTCGTCGACGACGTAGCTGTTGGTCCGGAACGGCAGGACCGTGGCGACCGCCCGTGTCGCGAGGCGCTGCTCCGGTGACAACCCGGCCCGCGCGGTCAGCTCGTCCAGGTGCTTCACGGTGAAGGCGCGGAACTTGCGGCCGGTGGATCGCACGGCGGGCGCCGCCGCGTCATTGACCAAGGTCACGTGGCAGTACTCCTTGTGATCATGTGGAAGGCCCCATTCAACCCTCTGCCCCCACCCCCTGGTAGAGATACCCTCCCTGTTCGGTAAAGATACTGGTCAACCACGACATTTCGGGACTCGCCGGGACGGGGCGGACGGCTCCGGGGCATCTGTACAACGATCCAAACCGGGGAAAGTGTCGCCGACCCCCCGCGTCCGCCGCCGCTCCCTATCCTGAGGCGGGAGGGACGACGTGGAGGGACGGGAGGTGTCCGTGCCGCGGTGCGCCGCGCTGCTGGCGGGGGTCGCCGGGGTGAGCTACGGGACGTTCCTGCTCGGCCATGTCCTCAACCCCGACCTGGACGTCGTCAACGGGTACGTCAGCGAACTGTCGGCCGCCAACCAGCCGTTCAACGCCGTGTTCGGCATGGGGGACCTCGTCACCGGGTCGTGCGCGGCGGCGGTGGCGGTGCTGGCACTGCGGCGGTTCCGGCGGTCGCCGCTGGCCAGCGCCGGGTGGGGGTTCCTGCTGCTGTTCGGGTTGTGCGCGATCGGCGACGCGGTGTTCCCGCTGGACTGCGCGCCGAGCCTGGAGACGTGGTGCGCGCTGCGGGAGCGGGCGGCGCGGGTGTCCTTCTCGCACCGGTTCCACGCGGTGACGAGTAGCCTGGTGATCGTCTTCGGGGTGCTGGCGCTGTTCACGCTCTCGCTGGCGGCCCGGCGGCACGGCTGGTGGCCGCCGCTGGCGCGGTGGGGGGCCGCGCTGGCCGTCACCGAGGCGCTGTGCGGGCTGTGCACCCTGCTGTTCATGGTCCACGGGAGCTGGCTGGGATTGATGCAGCGGATCCAGATCGGCATCCTGTGTGCCGGGCTGCTGGTCATCGCGTGGGCGCTGGGCGCCGACCGGGCGGCCCGGCGGACCGCGCCCGCCGCGTCCCCGCCTCGCGAGGAGACATGAGCCAGATCGACGCAGAGCACACCGGGACGGACCGGGCCCCCGAGCCCGGGGAGTTCGTCGAGGTCGCCGGGGAACGGGTGCACCTGGTGGAGAGCGGCCCGCCGGACGCCCCGCCGGTGCTGCTGACGTCCGGGCTGGGCGGCGCCTGGTTCGACTGGGGGCCGGTGACCGGGGCGCTGGACGGGCACCGCGTGCTGTGCTTCGACCGGCCCGGCACGGGGCTGAGCCCGGCCGGCCACAGCAGGCCCAGCCTGCGCCGGGAGGTGCGGCTGCTGGCCGAGCTGGCGCGGTGGGCGGGCCCTCCGGCGGTGGTGGTGGCCCACTCGATGGCCGGGTTCCAGGCCGAGGCGCTGGCCCGGGTCCATCCGGAGCTGGTGCGCGGGCTGGTGCTGGTGGATCCCAGCTTCGAGGCGTCGCCCTGGACGACCATGCGGATCTCGGCCGCGCTGCAGCCGGGCCTCCAGCTCGCGGGACGCCTGTTCGGGCTGACCCGCATCCCGTGGCTGACCGCGCCGCGCGCCCGGCGTTCCCTGCTGCGGTTCGTCAGCAGGCGCCGCCCGCCGGTGCCCGACGAGCTGGTGCGCGCGGTGTACGGGCGGGGCACGGTGCTGGGCACGCTGCTCGCCGAGAACGCCGCCTACCGTGAGATGGCCGCGGACGTGCTGGCGCTGCGGAAGCGGCTGCCGTTCCCGCCGGTGCCGCTGGTGGTGCTCACCGCGCTCGCCGACATGGGCGACGGCGAGAAGGCGGAGGGCTGGTCGGCCGACCACCGGGAGCTGGCCGCGATGAGCCCGTACGGCCGTCAGGTGGACCTTCCGGACGCGCTGCACCTGGTCCAGCTGGACCGGCCCGACGTGATCGCCGACGCCGTCCGGGAGGTGCTCGCGTTCGAGGCGCCGGACGAGGACGGGGCACGGTGAGGCTGCTGGCCCTGGGCCTGTGCGCGGCGCTGACGACGTCCGGCTGCGGGGTGACGCGGACCATCTCCACCGGGGCCTACCGGGTCGCGGTCGCCGACGGGGCCGTGGCGGAGCTGCGGGCGCTGGGGTTCCCCGTGACGGACCCGCCGGTGTGCCACGTGCCCGCCACCGACTCCCCCACCGTCGTGCGGATCACCTGCACCGGCGGCACCGTCACCGGGCAGCCGGTCCGGGTGGACGGCGTGGTCACCGCGGCCGACACCTCCAGCCCGGACGAGCGGTACGTGATCAGCGTCGGCGGCGCCGAGGTGCTGCGGAAACCGTGCCTGGGACGCGGCTGCGCCGGACCGGGCGGGCAGTCCCCGGACGGGTACGGGAATGCCCAATTCCACGGAAAGCCCGCCCGCCGTCAGGGGTGATCCCGTAGCCGGAGGGTCACGCTACGCGATGTGAAGGTACTCATAGGGGCGGTCTCGGCCGCCGTCGTCGCCGCCGTGGCCCTCACGGCCGTCTACTTCGCCTTCTTCGACGAGAAGGAGCTGCGCTACAAGACCCAGCGGGCGCTGCGCACCGCCCTGCCCGCGCTGGCCGCCGCCGAGCTGAAGGCCCGCGGGCACGCCCTCAGCGGCGACCTGAGGTGCGCGGACCTGGCGGGGTGGACGAAGCGGAAGCTGCGGGTGCGCTGCTCGGGGACCACCACGGCGGGCAAGCCGGTGCAGGTGATCGGGGCGGCCGAGGACGCCACCCGGCGCGAGTTCTTCACCGTCCTGGTGGACGGGCGGCCGGTGGTGCAGAACGCGCCCTGCCTGGGCGCGGACTGCCGGGCCGACGACTGAGGCCGCCGGGTGCGGCGGCCGGGGCCGTACCACTACGCGGGGTGACCTACGATGCGGTGAGCCGCCTTCGGCGAACCGTCCCCCAATCCCGCCGCGCCCGCGCGGCTGTCGATCCTGGAGCCCGTGATGACCGGCGAAGACACGGGCGCGCCCGCGCGTCCCCGGCCGGTGGCGGTCGACACCATGGGCGGGGACCACGCGCCGGGCGAGATCGTGGCGGGGGCGGTGGCGGCGGTCCGCGAGCACGGGCTGCGGCTGGTGCTGGTCGGCCAGGCCCCCCGGATCCGGGCGGAGCTGGACCGGCACGGGGTCGCCGGGGAGATCCCCATCGTGCACGCCGAGGAGGCGCTGGCGATGGACGAGGGCGCGCTGGCGAGCTGGCGCAAGCCCCGGTCGTCGGTGGCGGTCGCCTGCCACCTGGTCCGTACCGGGAGGGCGTCGGCGCTGGTGTCGGCGGGCACCACGGCGGGGGTGGTGGTGACCTCGCGGCTGCGGCTCAAGGCGCAGCCGGGGGTGCTGCGCCCCGCCATCGCGGTGACGCTGCCGACCCGGCCCCGGCCGACCGTGCTGCTGGACTCGGGCGCCACCGCCGACGTCAAGCCCGAGTCGCTGGTGCAGTTCGCCGCGCTGGGCACCGCGTACGCGCAGGTGGCGCTGGGGGTGGAGCGCCCGACGGTGGGGCTGCTGACCATCGGTGCCGAGCCCGGCAAGGGCAACAAGGTCGTCCGGCGGGCGCACGAGCTGCTGGCCGGGGGGCAGCAGGGCGTGGAGTTCGCCGGCAACATCGAGGGCGACGACCTGCTGACGTGCGCCGTGGACGTGGTCGTCACCGACGGCTTCACCGGCAACGTGGCGCTGAAGACCATGGAGGGCGCCGTCCGGATGGCGATGGCGGAGCTGCAGTCGGCGATCCGGTCGAGCCGTACCGCGAAGATGGGCGCGGTGCTGCAACGCCGCCGCCTGCAGGAGCTGCGGGACCGGCTGGACTCGGAGACCTACGGCGGCGGGGTGCTGCTGGGGCTGAACGGCACGGTGGTCATCGCGCACGGCGCGTCCGAGGCGCGCGGCATCACCTCGGCGTGCGTGCTGGCGCACGAGCTGGCCGCCGGGCGCATCGTGGACCGGGTCCGCGACCAGATCGCCGCCACCCGCACCTCGCGGTTCGGCCGCCGCCTCGGCGACAAGACCGACAAGGGCGACAGGGGCGACCGGACGGACCGGGAAGCGCCGAAGGACGCGGCGCCGCCGGAGCAGGCCCGTGACGGCTAGGGCAGGCTGTAGAACACGGCGGTGACCGTACGGCCGGCCGGGCCGCCGCACCAGTCCCACCACGAGGCCGTCGCGGACACCGTCAGCAGCCCGCGGCCGGACTCCGGCAGCCACTCCAGGTCGCCGTCGGCGGACCGGTCCAGCGAGCCGGGCACCGGGTCGCTCGGGCCGCCCTGGTCGATGACGGTCAGCGCCGCCCCGCCGCGCCACCGCCGGACCTCCAGCACGAACAGCCCGCCGGGCGCGCCGGAGCGGGTGTGCCGCAGGGCGTTGGCCACCAGCTCGGCCGCCGCCAGCACGACGTCGTCGACCCGGGGGAACCCCTCCAGCAGGAAGCGGGTGAACTCGCGGGCGCGCCGGGCCTCCTCGGGAAGCCCGGCGAAGGAGCGCCGCCAGCACATGTCGCCGACCGGGAACTCCCGGCCGTGCATACGGACCACCCCCGGCGTGCGGGGGGCCTGCGGAACGTCGGTGACGGTCATCGGGCTCCGTCCTTCCCCCGCCGGTACGCGGAGTGCCAAGAGCGATTCGGCGCGGCTCTCGGCCTCCAGGATCGGTCGTGGAAGCGGGCCCTTACAAGCGCTGGGCCGTGAACTGTGTGCAACGCTGCGCTCACACGGGCGTACCGGCACTGTGACGTGCCGGTGTCCTACGGGTTCACTGGAGGTAGCCCTCGACCTCGCCGGGCGGGCGGGGCCGGACCTGGTCCGGGTCCTCTCCCGCCCGGGCGCTGGCGCGGCGGCGCCGCAGCAGGTCCCAGCACTGGTCGAGGGCGACCTCCAGTTCCCGGAGGCGCCGCTTCTCCTCCTCGCTCGTCAGCGCCCCGCGCTCGTGCAGGGCGCGGAGCCGGTGCTCCTCGTCGACGTAGTCGCCGATGCGGGCGAGGATGTCCCGTTCGTCCATGCCGGGTCACTCGCCCGGCGCGGGCGGGGCGGGCGGCGGGGTGGGCCGCTGCTCCTCGCGGCTCGTCAGGCCGGTGAGGAAGCCGCCGTCGGTGCTCGTGGAGTGCGGCATGACCCCCATGTCGGTCTTGGGCTCCACCAGGCCCGGCGCGACCTGTGTGCGTTCGGCCGCTCGGGCGGGCTCGGGCTCCTTGGGCTTGGCCGCCGCGGCCTTCGCGGTCGTCTTGCGGGCCCCCGACGCGGTGGTGCGGCGGGCGGTGGAGGCCTTGGGCTTGGTCGTGCGCGCGGTGGCCGTGGACCTGGTGCGCCCCGCCGCCGTGGTCGCCGACTTGCGGGCGGTGGCGGTGGACTTCGGGGCGGCCTTCGTCGCGGCCTTGGCGGTGGACCTCGTGGTGGACCTCGCGGCGGGCTTGGCGGTGGACCTCGCGGTGGACTTCGCGGTGGACTTCGCCGCCGTGGACTTCGCCGCCGTGGTCTTGCGCGCCGTGGCCCGGCCCGTCGTGGACTTCGCCGCCGACGACCTCGCCGCCGTGGACCGGCCGGTGGCCGCCTTGGTGCCGCCCGCCCTCGTGGTCGCGGCGGGCTTGCGGGCCGTGCTCGCGGTCCCGGTGGCCTTGGTGGTGTTGATGGCCTTGGCGGCGGCGTTCATGGCCTTGGCGGCGTCGGCCATCGCCTTGGTGGCGGTGGTGATCGCCTTGGTCATGGCGGTCATCGACCTGGCCGTCGTGGCGGTCTTGGTGGCCACCGACTTCATCTGCGTGGCCGCCGACTTGGCCTTGTCGGCCGCCGAGGACACCTTGGCGACGGACGCCGTCGAGGCGGTCCGCGACGAGGTCGTGCTCTTGCGCGCGGTGGACGTCCGGGCGGACGCGCCGGTCGTGGACCTGCGCGCCGTGCTCGTCGTCTTCTTGGCGGTGCCGGTTGTGCTCTTCGTACGACCGGCCGTCCCGCGGCTCGTGGTCGTACGGGATGCGGTCTTGGTAGGCACTGATCTACCCCCCGTAATGATTACGGGGAGATCTATTCCACGGTTACCGACGAACTACACCCTTTTCCCGCTCCCGGCTCAGACGCCGACCGGATGCCACACCGTCTTGGTCTCCAGGAACGCCGTCATGCGGGCGGTGCCGGGGTCGGCGTCCCACTCCTCGGGCCGGGGCCGCAGGACGCGCTTGAGGTTCTCGGCGGCGGCCTCCTCCAGGGGCCCGACGTCCTCGGCGGGGACTCCGGCGAGGTCGAGGGCGTTGATGTCCATGTGCGCGGCGAGCCAGGGCGCCAGCTCGGCGCGCCGCCCGGTGAGGACGTTGACGACGCCGCCCGGCAGGTCGGAGGTGGCCAGGACCTCGGCGAGGGTCACGGCGGGCAGCGGGGCGGGCTCGGAGGCCACGACCACGCAGGTGTTGCCGGACACGATGACGGGGGCGAGCACCGACACCAGCCCCAGCAGCGGCCCGTCGGGCGCGATGACGGCGACGACGCCCATGGGCTCCGGCGTGGAGAAGTTGAAGTACGGTCCGGCCACCGGGTTGGCGGAGCCCGCGACCGCGCCGAGCTTGTCGGCCCAGCCCGCGTACCAGACCCAGCGGTCGATGGCCGCGTCCACCTCGGCGGTCGCGGCGTTCCTGCCGAGCCCGGCGGCGCGCAGCTCGTCGGCGAACTGGGCGCGGCGGCCCTCCATCATCTCGGCGATCCGGTAGAGGATCTGGCCCCGGTTGTAGGGGGTGCGCCCCGACCAGCCGCCGAACGCCTTGCGGGCGGCGCTCACCGCGTCGCGCGCGTCCTTGCGGGAGGCCCGGGAGGCGTTGGCCAGGAACTGCCCCTTGGCGTCGGTGACCACGTACGACCTGCCGGACTCCGAGCGGGGGAACGCGCCCCCGATGAACAGCTTGTACGTCTTGCGCACGGCGAGCCGCTCAGACCGCTCAGACATCGAGGTACGCCTCCAGCCCGTGACGGCCGCCCTCACGGCCGAAACCCGACTCCTTGTAGCCGCCGAACGGCGACGCGGGGTCGAACTTGTTGAACGTGTTGGCCCAGACCACGCCCGCGCGCAGCCGCTCGGCCATCCACAGGATCCGCGAGCCCTTCTCCGTCCAGACCCCGGCCGACAGCCCGTACGGGGTGTTGTTGGCCTTCTCGACGGCCTCGGCGGGGGTACGGAACGTCAGCACCGACAGGACGGGGCCGAAGATCTCCTCACGGGCGATGCGGTGCGACTGGGCCACGCCGGTGAACAGCGTCGGGGCGAACCAGTAGCCCCGCGAGGGCAGCTCGCACGGCGGCGACCAGCGGACCGCGCCCTCGTCCTCGCCCGCCTGCGACAGGGTGCGGATCCTGTCGAGCTGCTCGGCGGAGTTGATCGCGCCGACGTCGGTGTTCTTGTCCAGCGGGTCGCCGACGCGCAGCGTGGCCATGCGGGTCCTCAGCCGGTCGAGCAGTTCCTCGGCGACCGACTCCTGCACCAGCAGCCGGGATCCGGCGCAGCACACGTGGCCCTGGTTGAAGAAGATCCCGTTGACGACGCCCTCGACGGCCTGGTCGAGCGGGGCGTCCTCGAAGACCACGTTGGCGGCCTTGCCGCCCAGCTCCAGGGTCAGCCGCTTGGCGGTGCCCGCCGCCGACCGGGCGATCAGCCTGCCGACCTCGGTGGACCCGGTGAAGGCGATCTTGTCGATGCCGGGGTGCTCGACCAGCGCCCGGCCGGTCTCCCCGGCCCCGGTGACGATGTTGACCACCCCGGGCGGCAGGTCGGCCTGGCGGCAGATCTCCGCGAACGTCAGCGCGGTCAGCGAGGTCGTCTCGGCGGGCTTGAGCACCACCGTGTTGCCGCAGGCCAGCGCCGGGGCGATCTTCCAGGCCAGCATCAGCAGCGGGAAGTTCCACGGGATGACCTGCCCCGCCACGCCCAGCGGCCGGGGGTCGGGCCCGAACCCGGCGTACGGGAGCTTGTCGGCCCAGCCCGCGTAGTAGAAGAAGTGCGCGGCGACCAGCGGCAGGTCCACGTCGCGGGACTCGCGGATCGGCTTGCCGTTGTCGATCGACTCCAGCACCGCCAGCTCCCGCGACCGCTCCTGGATGATCCGGGCGATCCGGTACAGGTACTTGGCCCGCTCACGACCGGGCATCGGGCCCCAGACCTTCTCGAACGCCCGGCGTGCGGCGGTCACCGCGCGGTCCACGTCGGCGGCGGTGGCCTCGGTGATCTCGGCCAGCACGTCCTCGGTCGCCGGGTTGACGCTCTTGTAGCGGCGCTCGCCGGCGCTCTCCACCCACTCGCCGCCGACGAACAGGTCATAGGAGGGCCGGATGTCGACGACGGAGGCCGACTCGGGCGCGGGCGCGTACTCGAAGATGCTCATGGGTCAGTCCAGCGTGAAGTAGTCGGGACCCGCGTACGCGCCGGTGGCGAGCTTGCGTCGCTGCATCAGCAGGTCGTTGAGCAGGCTGGAGGCCCCGATGCGGAACCAGGCGGGGGTCAGCCAGTCGGGCCCGGCGGTCTCGTTCACCAGCACCAGGTGGCGGATGGCGTCCTTGGTGGTGCGGATCCCGCCCGCGGGCTTGACGCCGACCTGCCGCCCGGTCGCGGCCCGGAAGTCGCGGACGGCCTCCAGCATCACCAGCGTCACCGGCAGCGTCGCCGCCGGGGACACCTTGCCGGTGGAGGTCTTGATGAAGTCGGCCCCCGCCCGCATCGCCAGCCAGGACGCGCGCCGCACGTTGTCGTAGGTGACCAGCTCGCCGGTCTCCAGGATCACCTTCAGGTGCGCCTCGCCGCAGGCCCGCTTGGTCTCGACGATCTCCTCGTACACCTTGAGGTAGTCGCCGGCCAGGAACGCGCCCCGGTCGATCACCATGTCGATCTCGGCGGCGCCCGCCGCGACGGCCGCGCGGGTGTCGGCGAGCTTGGCCTCCAGCGGGGCCCGCCCGGCGGGGAACGCGGTCGCCACGCTGGCCACCCCGACCCCCGAGCCCCGCAGCGCCTCGACCGCGACCCCGACGAGGTCGGAGTAGACGCAGACGGCGGCGACCCGGGGCACCGCGGCGTCGGCCGGGTCGGGCCGGACGGCCTTGGCGCACAGCGCCCGGACCTTGCCCGGCGTGTCGGCGCCCTCCAGGGTCGTCAGGTCCACCATGGAGATGGCCAGGTCGATCGCCTGGGCCTTGGCGGTGGTCTTGATGGACCGGGTGGCCAGCCGCGCCGCCCGCTCCTCGGCGCCCACCTGGTCGACGCCGGGCAGCCCGTGCAGGAAGGCCCGCAGCCCGGCGTTGCCGCCCGGCGCGTCCGTGACAGTCTCCGTTGACACCTCCCCAGCATCGCTCATCCCTCCCGACCTCTCAAAACGGGGTGATCACGTTCCGGTCCGGGGGCCCGGGGAAGTACGATCGTGCACCACAGCAACGGAGCGACGTAGGAGCCGCGGTGTCGACGGCAGGATCGGCCCCCACCCCCGCAGAGCCCACCCCGAACGTCGCGCGGATGTACGACTACCTGCTCGGCGGCCGGGAGAACTACGCCGCCGACCGGCAGACCGCCGACCATCTGCTGCGGATCGCGCCGAGCACCCGGATGCTGGCCGTCAACAACCGGCGGTTCCTGCGCCGCGCCGTCCGGTACGCCGCCGAGGAGGCGGGGGTGCGGCAGTTCCTCGACCTCGGCGCGGGCCTGCCGACCGACGAGAACGTCCACCAGATCGCCCGGCGGGCGCAGCCGTCGGCCGCCGTGGTGTACGTCGACAACGACCCGGTGGTGCTGGCGCACGGCCGCGCGCTGCTGGCCGACGAGCGGACCGCCGTGGTCCGCGCCGACCTGCGCCGGCCCGAGGACATCCTGGGGCACCCGGAGGTCAAGCGGCTGATCGACTTCGCCGAGCCGGTCGCGGCGCTGTTCTCGTCGGTGCTGCACTGCATCCCGGACGCCGACGACCCGGGCGGCCTGCTGCGCCGGGTGGTGGACCGGCTGGCCCCGGGCAGCCTGGTGGTGTTCAGCCACGTGGTGTCCCTGGACGGCCGGACGCGGCGGCGGCTGACCGACTTCATCCTGTCGGTGTCCGGCGGCGACTGGGGCCGGGTCCGCCACCCCGACGAGGTCGCGCCGTGGTTCGAGGGCCTGGAGCTGGTGGAGCCGGGGCTGGTGGAGGTGTCCCTGTGGCGTCCCGACCCCGACGAGGTCACCCAGGAGACCGACGAGTGGTTCGAGTTCGGCGGTGTGGCCCGGGTTCCGGAACGTTCCGATCGGCCGGGTCGGTGACGCGGTAGCCGACGCCGGGCCGGGTGGTGACGACCGGCGGGTCGCCGAGCTTGCGGCGCAGCCGCCCGACGGTGACCGCAACCGGATCCTTCCCGTGGGCACGCTCACCGAGGTACGGGTGGTGGTGGGCACGGCGGCCCTGGTGGCGCTGACCGCCGTGCTGGCCCTCGGCCTGGGGGCGTTGCTGCGGCGGGGCGTCCTGGCGGTCCTGGCCGCCGTGGCGCTGGTCGTGGTGCCGTACCTGCTGGCGACGACCGCGCTGCTGCCCCTGGGGTTCGCCCAGTGGCTCCTTCGGATCACCCCTGCCGCCGCGTTCTCGGTGCAGCAGAGCATCCCCCGCTATCCCCAGGTGATCGGGGACTACCGGCCGCAGACGGGCTACCTCCCGCTGCCTCCGTGGGCGGGGCTGGCGGTGCTGTGCGGGTGGGTCGCCCTGGTGCTGGGCCTGGCCGCGTACCGGATGCACAGGCGGGACGCATGAGGCCCTATCTGAGCGCCGAGTGGACGAAGCTGCGCACCGACCCGGTGACCGGATGGCTGCTGGCCGCCGTGGTGGCGCTCACCGTGACGCTCGGCGTCGCGACGGCCGCCGCGGTGAGCGGACCGGCCGACCCCGTCAAGACCAGCCTCACCGGGGTCGTGCTCGGCCAGGGGGTCGTCGTGGTCCTCGCCGTCCTCACGGTCGGCGGCGAGTACGGCACGGGGATGATGCGGACGACCCTTATGGCGATGCCGCGCCGCATGTGGGTGCTCACCGCCAAGGCGATCCTCGTCACCGCCCTCGTGGCGGGCGCGGGCACGGTCGCCGTGGTGGTGTCCCTCATCGGCGGGGACGCGGGGGCCGACGCGGCGACGCTGCGTGCGGGGTTCGGGTCGGTCCTGTACCTGGTGCTGGTCGCGCTGCTCGCCCTGGGCATCGCGGCGGCGGTCCGGGACTCGGCGGCGGCCGTGGGGGCGGTCCTCGGGCTGCTCTACCTGTTCCCGCTGGTCGCCACCGCGGTCGGCGACCCGGACTGGCAGCGGCGTCTCAGGCAGGCCGGGCCGATGGACGCCGGGCTCGCGGTCCAGGCCACCACCGGCCTGGACCGGCTGCCCATCGGCCCCTGGCCGGGCCTCGGCGTGCTCGCCGCCTGGGCCGCCGCGTC
>DATADI010000666.1:0-4390 GCA_036258615.1 Thermomonospora sp.
CCGTCCCCGCCGTCCGCTCGGCGGACGGCAGGACGCGCAGGTCGTGCCGCCACTGCCAGACGGCCTCGCCGGAGATCGGCGGGGGCGGGTGAACGGCCGTGACCTCCACCCGGCGGCCTCCGGCGAGGGTGAACTCCGCCCGGGGCATGGCCATCAGGGTGCCGGGCGGGGCGGGCAGCGCGCGGAGCCGGTGCCGGGAGTACAGCCCGCTGCCCGCCGCGCCGCCCTCGGTGTCGACCACCTTGTACGGCAGGATCCGGGTGAGCCCGGCGGCCTCCAGCCGGGTCACCGCGGCCGGGGTCAGCTCCTGGAGGCTCAGCACGTCCACCGCGTGGCGGCGGACCAGCTCGACCACGCGTTCGGGCTCGGCCAGGCCGAACAGCAGGTTGGCGGTCAGCACCCGCACCGCCGGGCCCCGGGCGGCGGGCTGGTCGCCGGCGACGGCGCGCGGCAGCAGCGGAACGACCAGCGCCACCGCCACCAGCACGCTGACCAGCAGCGGCCACCGGCGGCGCAGCAGGGCGGCGCACGCCACGGGGACGAACGCCGTGGCGGCGACGTACGGGGTGAAGGAGATCAGCGGCGTGACGGGCATCCCCGGCGACAGGCGGTCGGCCCCGGCGAGCCGCGCCACCGCCCACACGCCCCAGCAGCCGGCCACCGTCCACGCGACGGCCGCACGCCACCGCGTCCCGCCGTCCGCCGACGGCGTGACGGCCTGCTCGGTGGTGGCCGTGCCGCTCACCGCGCCCGCCCGGAGGGCCGTGCCGCGCCCCGTCGTCGGTCCATCCGCGCCCCCCGCTGTCGTCTCCGGCTCCGGCCACCCTGTACGACGTGCCCGGGGACGGCGAAGTTTCTCGTGATCGGATTCCGGACCCCCCGGACACCGGCGGGCAAGTCCTGCCATTTCCGGATATCCTCCGACTCCCGGCACCTACCATGCCGGACAAGGTCGCGGGTACCGGAACGCGGACACAGCGCGAAAAGATCATGAACGTGTGACCGGCGGCACCCCCCACCCCGAGGGCCCGCCCGGCGGGTGAACGGACCGCCACCCGGCGTGCCGGCTGCCATGACAGACCCGGGCTCACGCTCATGACCTGCACCATCATCCGGTTTTACCTCTTTGTAACCCTTGTGAGGTGCCACTACAGTGCCGGGGAACATGGGACGGTTTCTGGTGAAACGAGGACGACCGTGAGCGGACGGCATCGCGATGACCTGCCGGGCGATCCCGGCGACGGCGGATACGACGGTTCCGGCCCGCCCGCTTTCGGCCCGGCCGACGACGGCTCGTCCGACTGGTTCACTCCCCGGGACAGCGGCCGCTTCGGCGAACCCGGACGCGACCACGCCTCCCCCGCCTTCGGCACCCCCGCCCCGGGCGGCACCCCCGGCTACGGCACATCCCCCCGAGACAGCGCCCCCACCGCCTACGGCGAGAGCGGTTTCGGCACCGGCCCCTACAGCACCCCCGCACGCGACAGTGGGCCCACTCCCTACGGCGCTTCGGCACACGACAGCGGGCCCTCGCCGTACGGCACGCGTGACAGCGGGCCTGTTCCCGGGCACGGCGCATCCCCCCACGACAGCGGTGCCTCGCCGTACCGCGACACCGGGCGGGACGGCTCCGGGTACGGCGGCACTCCTCGTGACAGCGCGTCCACCCCCTACGGCACGACCCCCCGCGACAGCTCGCCCTCCCCCTACGGCACGACGCCCCGTGACAGCTCGCCCTCCCCGTACGGCTCGACGGGGTCCGGCAGCGGAACGCCCGTTTTCGGGGCTCCGACGAATGACAGCGACGCCTCCCCCTACGGCGGGTCCGCGCGTGACAGCGGGCCGACGGTGTTCCGGGAGGGCGGCGCGGCCCGCGCGTCCGGTGAGGCGGACGTCCCTGAGTGGTTCGGCACCGAGCGGGACCGTCCCGGATACGGCACCGGGGGGTTCACCGGGGCCTCCGATCCCGGGGGGCGCGCGCCGGGCCGCTCGTCGTTGTCGGCCGAATCCGGCGGGGCACGCGGTGACCGCGACGACGAGGCCGCGTTCTCCGGAGCCGGGTTCGGCGCGTACGACGCCATCAGCAGGTCGGACGGCGGTCGCACCGGCTCCGGCGGGTCGGGAGGCTCGCGCGGCTCGGGCGGATCCGGGTCCGGTGGCGGGTCGGGTGGCGGGTCGGGGCGGTCCGGCGGGTACGGCACCGGCGACTACGAGTACGGGCGGCGCAAGAAGCGCAGCGTGGGCGCGCTGATCGGGCCGATGGCCGGGGCGGTCGTGCTGGCGGCGCTGCTCGGCGTCGGCGTGTACGCGTTCGCCGGGGGCGGCGGTGGCTGCGGGGACGACGCGCTGCGACTGGACGTCGCGGCGGCCCCGGAGATCCAGCCGGCGATCAGCAAGGCCGCCGACCGGTTCAACGACGCCGAGCACGAGGTCGGCGGCACCTGCGTGCAGGCGTCGGTGCGCGCGGCCGACCCGTCGGCGGTGACGACGCTGCTGTCCGGCCAGGGCGTGGAGAGCGGCGCCAACCGGCGGCCGGACGTGTGGATCCCCGACTCGACGCTGTGGACCTCGCTGGTGCGCACGTCCGCCAAGGGCAAGGACGCCGTCCAGCTCACCAAGACGTCGGTGGCGCAGAGCCCGATCGTGGTCGGCATGCCGCAGTCCCTGGCGGCCCGGCTGCGCCGCGACGGCGTGATCACCAACCCGTCCTGGGACAACCTGCTGAACGCGGCGGGCGGCACCCCGGGCGGCGCGGTCACCCGCAACCAGGTGATCCCGGCGGGCAGCGTGCGGCTGTTCGTGCCGGACCCGACGCGCAACGCGGTGGGCATGGGGTCGGTGCTGGTCGCCAACACGCTGCTGACCAACGACCCCAACCGTGAGGCGATCTTCACCGGCATCGTGCGGACCATGCGGGAGAACACCACCCCGTCGGTCAAGGCGCAGTTCGCCTCGTTCCGCCGCGACCGCAGGGGCCGGTACCCGATCGCGCTGGCCCCCGAGCAGGCCGTGTGGGCGCACAACCGCGGCGGCCCGGCCGAGCCCGCCGTCGCGGTGTACCCCACCGAGGGCACGCTGCTGATGGACTACCCGTTCGCGATCACCAACGACGACTCCGACACCCAGCGGGCGGCCCGGCTGCTGGAGCAGGCGCTGAACACCGAGCCCACCCGCGACGACGTGCGCGGCCTGGGCTTCCGGTCGGCCGACGGCAAGGCCCCCACGACGTTCGGCACCAAGACGGGGGTGAGCCCGCAGCGGCCCCG
This sequence comes from Thermomonospora sp., assembly GCA_036258615.1. Lineage (GTDB taxonomy): Bacteria > Actinomycetota > Actinomycetes > Streptosporangiales > Streptosporangiaceae > Thermomonospora. The sequence goes on from DATADI010000666.1 coordinate 3,267, forward strand.
GCAGCTCCCGGCCCCGCAGCCCGCCGACGTGCAGAAGATCATGCAGGCGTGGTCCAAGCTGTCGCTGAGCATCCGGATGCTGTCCATCCTCGACGTCTCCGGCTCGATGCTGGAGAAGGTCGGCGGGGTGACCCGGATGCAGGCGACCGCGCGGGTGGCGCAGGGCGGCCTGTCGCTGATGCCCAACGACACCGAGCTGGGTCAGTGGATCTTCTCCACCGAGCTGGACGGCAGCCGCGACTACAAGGAGATCGTCCCGGTGGGCCCGCTGGGCGACCGGATCGGGTCGGTCACCCGCCGCCAGCTCATCCTGTCCGGCCTGGCGCGGATCCAGCCCAAGCCGACCGGCGACACCGGCCTGTACGACACGATCCTGGCCGCGTACCGGTACATGACCAAGAGCTACAAGCCGGAGTTCGGCAACTCGATCCTGCTGTTCACCGACGGCAAGAACGACGACGACAACGGCCCGTCGCTGCGCGAGACCCTCGCCGAGCTGCGCAGCCTGGTCGACCCGAGCCGCCCGGTCCAGGTCATCATGATCGGCTTCGGGCCCGGGGTGGACATCAGCGAGCTGAAGGAGATCGCCAAGGCGACCGAGGGCAGCGTGTTCGTCGCGCAGACCCCCGAGGAGATCCAGAAGATCTTCCTGCAGGCGCTGTCCCGGCGCATCGCCGACTAGCCCCGGGAGATTTTCCGGGATTCGTGCGGAACCCGTGTCAACCGGCCGGGCGGCTCGCCCGTCCAGTTAGGTGGAGGCCCGACGGGAGCGGGGCGTCGGGCCTCCGCGAACCCTCCCGGCGCCTCCCGGCCGGTGGCACCCGAACACACGGAACGCGGGAGTGCGTGATGTCCGGACGGCCGACCCCCGACCCTGCCGACCATCCCACCGACACCCACCCCACCGACGCCCGGCCCGCCGACGACGCGGCCGGTGACGAGGGGCTCGCCCGGGCGGTGGCCGCCGGGGACGTCGCCGCGCTCGCCCTGGTCGCCGACCGGCACGCCCCCCGGCTGTACGACTACTGCCACGCCCTGCTGCGCGACGGGGACACCGCCGCCGCCGCGCTGCGCGACACGCTGCTCGCGGCGTGGGCGCACGCGGGCGGGCTCGCCGACCCCGG